>CAVFIT010000098.1:0-18846 GCA_963622735.1 Phocaeicola dorei
AGTCTAGATTATGTAGAAGAGAAGTGGATGAAAGAAAATATATATTCTAAATTAAATTCTAAGTTAAAAGAATTTATTAAAAATGAAAACAATTAATTAGAAGATATTTTAACTCCTTTTTGATCTATACAAATAGTTTTATTAAATCCAAGCATGTTTGATAGTCTATGAGAGATAGAAATTACTGTTTTATCTTTACTTTCTTTTGTTAATGTATCAATTATTATTTTTTCTGTTTTACTATCTAAATTAGCACTCATTTCATCTAAAAGTAATATCTTAGGATTTTTAATTAAAGCACGGGCTAGATTAAGTAATTGTAATTGTCCATTAGAAAAGTCTTCTATTTTAAAAATAGCGTCATATCCACCTTTAATATTATTTTGAATATAAGAATCTATATTTACTTTTTTACAGGCGTTTATTACATCTAGTAATGTAATAGAATCATCTTTTAAAGTTAGTTGTTCTTTTATAGTACCTAAAATAGGAGAAAAGGATTGATTAACATAACCAAAGATTTCTCTTTTATATATATCAGGTATCATTTTAGTATCATAATCATGAATTAAAATAGAACCATTAGTAGGATATTCATAAGAAAGAATTAATCTAAATAATGTAGTCTTTCCTATACCAGTTCTTCCTATTATAGTAACTTTTTCATTTTGATTTATTTTAAATGAGACATTGTTAAATATATTAATATCTCCATCTTCATATTTAAAACATAAATCTTTAACTTCTAATACAGGTTTATCTAAATTGGTGTTTAATACTTTATTACTAGTTAATGTTTCATCTTTTTTATTGTCTTCTTGTAATGACATAAAATCATCTATTCTTTTAATTCCAGAAACACTTACTTGTAATACTTGTAATTGCATACCTAATTCTTGAATAGGGGCAAATATATTACTAATTAAGGAAATACATGCTGAAAAACTTCCTACACTAATTCCAATAATATCATTACCATTAGTAATTGAATAAGATACAAGTAAACAAACTGACCCTATTACAATACTTCTTATTATCATAATAATAGGGGAAAAAGTAGAATCATAAAAAGCACTTTTTCTATTTACATTTCTATCTTTTATTAAATTTTCTTTGAATTGATTTTCCTTAAAATCTCTTTTTTGAGTGTTTATTAAAGTCTGGATATTACTGATTGATTCAGATAATGTATTTGTTAAATCATTTTTAATTTTTCTAGATTCAATTTGATTTTTTAATATGTTTTTTCTAAAGTAATTAGAAATTAAATAAATAATAGGAACAGTTAATAATACTATTAAACCTAGGATATAATTAAATATAAATATAGAAATAACAATCGCAAGGATTTTAAATAATGAAACTATCATAGATATTAAACCATCAGTAAATATAGTTTCTACACTATTTACATCATCAATAATTCTTGATGTAGTAGTTCCTGTTCCAGTGTGACGGAAATAACTTGATCTGATTTTATTAGTTTTTTCCATCATTACATAGCGTAATTCTTTTATCATCTTTTGACCTAGGATATCTAATACACAATTTTCTAATATAGTAAAAGAAAACATTAATACATAACTAATAAAATAGGCTAATGTATAAATTAATAATTTAGAATTATCTAAAGAGTTAGTTTTAATACTTACATTAATAAAATTATCAATCATATTTTGTAATACTAAAGAAGGAAGTAAACTAGATAAACTTACTCCTATAATAGATATGCATAGAATAATTGAATATACGTAGTGCTTTTTTAAAGAAGATAATAAAAATAAAGTAGTTGAAAATTTATTGTTTTTCATCATTACCTCCTTTTTGTTGAATTAAATATAGTTGTTTATACATGCTACTATTTTCCATTAAATAGGAATGAGAACCATATATATAAGAACCATCTGAATTTAAAAATAATATCTTATCTTGATCTTTAAAAAAGGAAAGTCTATGAGAAGTAATTATCAATATATAATCTTTACATCTAGAATATATATTATTTATTATTTTATCTTCTGTTTTATAATCAAGACTTGAAAAAGGATCATCTAGTAAGACTATATTCTTATTTTCAAATAAAGTACGTGCGATTGATAAACGCTGTTGTTGACCTCCAGATAATTTCACACCTCTATTTCCTATAATTGTATTTTCTTTATCTTCCATAGATTCTAAATCGGTTATAAAATCTACATCTTTTAAATAAGTAAGTACATCTTCATTTTTATCAAATTCTATATTTTCTTTAATAGAAGAAGTAAATAACTCACTTTTATGGCCTAAATAGGCGATGTTATTTGAAATAATAGGATTAGGATAATCTTTTAGTTGTATACCATTTATATATAAATCACCTTGATAAGGAATTACTTGTATTAAAGATTTTAAAAATAGAGATTTTCCTGTATTAATTATTCCACTTACAAATAATTTATCGCCTTTTTTTAGTTCAAGATTTAAATTATTAATATAAGTTTTATCGTTAATTTTAATAGAATAATTATTAAATTTAATTGATGGATTATCTAAAACTTGATTGCTAGTAGGGTATTTTTTATAGGGTTTAATTAAATCTTTTATTTGTTTATAACTTGCTTTACCTTCATTAATTGCAGTAAATAGTTTACTAGTATGACTAGCTTTAGATGAAAGTAAGACAAAAGTTGAAATATAAGTAGTAAATACACCTATAGTCCATATAGATGTATCACCAAATATTTTAAAAGTTAATTCATTTTGATTAATTACTAAAGGTAAACAATAATAAATAATAGGGACTAAACCAATTAATGAAATAATATTTACTAATGGTTTACTAATATCATTTAAAAGTAACACTTTTCTATTGTATTTTTCATATTCACATAAATATGAATTGTATTTTTTTAAATTAGATTGTTGTTGACCATAAATTTTATATATTAAGGTATTATCGACTAGATCATAAGTAGAAGAAGTTATTTTAGAATTTGCTTTTCTAGAAAGTAAAGAATATTTATAAACTAGTTTTCTAATTAAAAAAGCTAGAAGAATAGAAAAAATAACAGGTATTAAACTAAACAATGTCGCTTTAATATCAAATAAGAAAAGATAACAAATATAGAAAACAAATAACAATATAGTATCAAATATTTCAGTTAAAGCTTTTCTTAACCCTTCTACAGTTTTATTAACATCAGATATGTTACATGCTATTAATTTACCGATGTTTTGATTTTCTAGTTCGTTTAAAGGGGTATTTAATATATTATTAAATATAATTAAACGCATGCTAGAAGTAGTGTTATAGCTAAATTTTCTTACAAAGAATCTTTTTAAAGCTCTACTTACTTGAACAATAAAAATACATCCAATATAAATTAAAACTAGATATACTACTTTTAAATAATCACTTGACTTAGTTAATCCATTTACTAGATCAATTAATCTACCTTGGAAATATGGGTTTAATATCATTCCACCATTATAAATGATTCCAGTTATGGTAATTATTAATATAGTTACTATTTCCATTTTAAAAAATGATGATAATTTACTAGGGTTATTACATAGTTTTATATTAGTGTTATCCATACAAAAAAAGTATATAACTAGAGGATATAAATGTTAATAAGTTAGCATATTCTAACTTAATAAATTAAATAATTTATTAAAAAAGCGGTCTATTAAATAAAAAATTTATGATTTATAATAAATAATGAAAGTGGGTATTTATATGGATGAAGTAAAAATTATACAAGTAAAAGCTGATGTCTATCAAGCAAATAATAACAAAGCAGATTTATTAAGAAAAGAATTGAAATCTAAAGGAATATTTTTAATTAATTTAATGTCTTCTCCTGGTTCAGGTAAAACCACTACATTATCTAAGTTAATTCCTTTATTATCTAAAAAATTAAAAGTCGCTGTAATGGAAGCAGATATCGATTCAGATGTCGATGCTAAAACAATAATTGAAAAAACAGGTGTGGAAGCTATTCAACTTCATACTGGTGGCATGTGTCATTTAGATGCATCTATGACTAAACAAGGATTAGAAAATTTAGAAACTAAAGATTTAGATTTAGTTTTTATTGAAAACGTCGGTAATTTAGTTTGTCCAGCTGAATTTGATACAGGTTCAAACTTAAATATGATGATTTTATCTGTCCCTGAAGGTGATGATAAACCTTTAAAGTATCCATTGATGTTTGAAATAACTTCCTTAGTTTTAATTAATAAAACTGATGTTATGCCATATTTTGATTTTTCTTTAGATAGAGTTAAACAAAACATCGCTAAAAGAAACCCTAAATCAGTAGTCTATCCAATATGTTCTAAACAAGGTGAAGGACTATCTTTAGTTGCTGATTATATTATTAAATTAGTTGAAGATTATAAAAAAGGAGAATAAGTTATGCCAGAAATGTCTAATGCTTTTGTACCTAAATACAAAGGGGATCCTAATCCAAGAAAGAAAATTTTAAAACTAGGTCAAAAAATTACTGATAGAATCGGTCATAAAGTTACTGTTGATGATCCTGAATATTGGGGTTTAGCATGTGTAGTAACAGATGAAATGGCTGATATTGCTTTAAAAATGGATGTTAGAAAGCCATTAACTTTTGCTCAATTACAAAAAAAGACTAAACTAGAACCTAGTTATCTTCAAGATCAATTAGATAAGATGTCTAATATTGGTTTACTTGAATATAATTGGGAAAATCCAAAAAGAGAAAAACAATATGTTTTACCTATGTTTGTTCCAGGCTCAGCTGAATTTACAAACATGAAAAAAGAACAGTTAGATGCTCATCCTGAACTTGCTCAATTTTTTGAAAGAATGACATTTTTACCTTTAGAAAAAATCACACCTATGGTACCTCCAGGAGGTGCAGGTATTGGTATGCATGTTATTCCTGTTGAAAAAGCTATTTCTATGGTAAATAAAACTGCTGATATTGAACATATTTCTTATTGGCTTAAAAAATATGAAGGTCATTTAGCAGCAGGTATTTGTAGTTGTAGATATGGTAGACGTATTTTAAAAGAAGGTGTTGGTGATTCACCAGATGAATGGTGTATCGGTGTTGGTGATATGGCTGACTATTTAGTCGAAACTAATAAAGGTAGATATGTTAGCTATGAAGAAGTAATGGATATATTACAAAGAGCTGAAGATAATGGATTTGTCCATCAAATTACTAATATTGATGGTAAAGATAAGATATTTGCTATTTGTAACTGTAATGTTAATATTTGTAACGCTTTAAGAACAAGCATGTTATTTAATACACCTAATTTATCTAGATCTGCTTATACTGCTAAAGTAGATGCTAAAAAGTGTGTTGCTTGTGGTAAGTGTGTTGAATTTTGTCCTGCAGGTGCAGTTAAACTTGGACAAAAGATTTGTACAAAAAATGGTGAAATTAGTTATCCTAAACATGAATTACCAGATAGATTATCATGGGGTGAAGATAAATGGGATGAAAATTACCGCGATACAAATAGAATAAATTGTTATTCTACTGGTACAGCTCCTTGTAAAGCAAGCTGTCCTGCCCATGTTGCAGTTCAAGGCTATTTAAAATTAGCAAATCAAGGTAGATATAAAGAAGCTTTAGAATTAATTAAAAAAGACAATCCATTCCCAGCAGTATGTGGAAGAATTTGTAATAAAAGATGTGAAGAAGAATGTACTAGAGGTGATATTGATGCTCCTGTTAGTATTGATGAAGTTAAAAAGTTTATTGCTCAAAAAGATTTAGATAGTAAGACTAGATTTGTTCCTAAAAAAGTAATTCCTTCTAATTTAGGCGAATTTAAAGAAAAGATCGCTATTATTGGGGCAGGTCCAGCTGGTTTATCATGCGCTTATTATTTAGCAAGTATGGGTTATAGACCAGTAGTATTTGATAAAAACGAAAAACCTGGTGGTATGCTTAGATATGGTATACCTGCATATAAACTTGAAAAAGATGTTATCGATGCAGAAATTGATATTGTTAAAGAATTAGGTGTTGAAATTAAATGTGGTGTTGAAGTAGGTAAAGACATTACTTTAAATCAATTAAGACAACAAGGCTATAAAGCTTTCTATTTTGCTTTAGGTTGTCAAAAAGGTAGAATGCCTAATATTGAAAATGAAAACGCTAATGGATGTACTACAGCTATTGAATTTTTACATTTAGCAAGTGATAACCATAATCAAACATTAGATGGAGATGTAGTAGTTGTCGGTGGTGGTAATGTTGCTATTGATGCTGCTAGAACTAGTGTTAGATTTAAAGCAAATTCAATAAAAATGGTATGTCTAGAACAATTAAATGAAATGCCAGCTAGTAAGCAAGAAATAAAAGAAGCTAAAGAAGATGGTGTTGAAATAATTAATGGTTATGGTCCTAAATCAGTTTTAGTTGATGAAAATAACAACGTTAAAGGAATCGTATTTAAAAAATGTGTACAAGTTTATGATGATCAACATAAATTTAGTCCTATCTATGATGAAAATGACTGTATTACTATAAATTGTAAACATATTATCTTTTCAATTGGTCAACAAGTTTACTGGGGTAATTTAATTGATAATGAAAATTTATCAACATTAAGAAATGGTTATCCTATTGTAGATAGTATCACATATCAATCAAGTGTAGATGATATATTTGTTGGTGGTGATTTATTAACTGGCCCTAAATTTGCAATTGATGCTATTGCTGCAGGTAAAAAAGCCGCTACAAGATTACATCGTTTTGTTCAAAAAGGTGCTTCTATGACTATCGGTTTAGATAAACGTGAATTTATAGAATTGAATAAAAAAGAATTAGATATTAAAGATTATGATCATGCTAGTAGAGAATATCCAGGTATAGATTCTTCTTTTGATCATAGAATTTCATTTAAAGATCCTACATATACATTAACTGAAGAACAAGTTAAAAAAGAAACAAGTAGATGTTTAGGGTGTGGGGCTTCTATTGTAGATGAAAATAAATGTATAGGATGTGGTGTATGTACTACAAAATGTGTATTTGACGCTATTCATTTATATCGTGATCATCCTGAATGTTCTAATATGGTTAAATCTGAAGACAAGATGAAAGCAATCTTACCATACATGATTAAACGTGCTATTAAAATTAAGTTTGGTAAAAAGACTCCTCAAGAAAAAGAGTCTCAAGCCTTACATAAGCAAAGAATGAAAGAAATTAAAAAAGCTAAGAAAAATGCATGAGTTATCGGTTGTATTTTCTATAATTGAACAAGTAGAACAAATCGCAAAAGAAAACAATGCTTCTAAAGTAAATTCAATCACTTTACAAATAGGTGAAGTAAGTATGGTGATTCCTTCATATTTAGAAGATTGTTTTAAATGGGCTAAATCTAAATACGATATGTTTAATCAATGTGATTTAATTATAGAAGTTATCAAAGCTACAACTTATTGTGAAGATTGTAAAAAAGAATATGAAACTGTTAAATATGGTAAGATATGTCCTTTTTGTAAAAGTGAACATACTTATTTATTAACAGGTAATCAATTTGAAATTAAAGAAATAGAAGTTGTATAGTAATTATATGAGTTATATATTAATTTTAGACCAAGGCACTACATCAACTAGGGCAATATTATATGATGAGCATTCTACTATAATAAGTAAGGCTCAAGAAGATTTTAATCAAATTTATCCAAAAGAAGGATATGTTGAACATAATCCTGAAGATATTTTAATTTCGTGTAAAGATGTAATATCTACATGTATTTTAAAAGCAAATGTTAAATATTCTCAAATTAAAGCATTAGGAATTACAAATCAAAGAGAATCTATTGTAATGTGGGATAAATTAACTGGTGAACCTATTTATAATGTCTTAGTTTGGCAAGATAGAAGGACTTCTTTATATTGTAAAGAACTTGAAAAGCAAGGACTTAATAGTATGATTCATAAAAAAACTGGACTTAAAATAGATCCTTATTTTTCTGCTACTAAAATTAAATGGTTACTTGAAAATGTTTCTTTAGCTAAAACTTTATTAGCTGAAGATAGATTATGTGTTGGTACTATTGATACATTTTTAATGTTTAAATTATCTAATGGTGAAATTTTTAAAACTGATTATACTAACGCTAGTAGAACTCTTTTATACAATATAAATACATTATCATGGGATGATGAATTATTGGAGTTATTTAATATTCCTAAAAAGATATTACCTGAAGTATTTCCTTCTAGTTATGAATTTGGTTACACTTCACTTGATATTATTGGACTTAGACTTCCTATATTAGCAGTAAGTGGGGATCAACAATCATCTTTATTTGGTCAACTTTGTGTTAATATGTCTGAAATTAAAGTTACTTATGGTACTGGTTGTTTCTTACTTATGAATACTCAAGATAAGAAGGTGGAATCTAAAAATGGCTTATTAACTACATTAGGTTGCAGTTTAACTAATAAACCTACATATGCTTTAGAAGGAAGTGTATTTATTGGTGGGGCTTTAGTTAGCTGGTTAAAAGATGAACTGATGTTAATTGATACACCTTCTCAATCTGAAGAATACGCTACAAAAGTAGATAATACTAATGGAGTATATATAGTTCCTGCTTTTGTTGGACTAGGTGCTCCTTATTGGCATTCATCTTCTAGAGGTATGATCACTGGTATTACTAGAGGATGTAATAAATATCATTTAGTAAGAGCGTGTTTACAATCTATAGATTTCCAAGTAAAAGATGTTATTGACGCTATGGAAAAAGATTTAAACCTTCCATTAAAAGAAATTAAAGTAGATGGAGGAGCTAGTGTTAATAACTTTTTAATGCAATTCCAAGCTGATATTTTACAAAAACAGGTGGTGAGACCTTCTAATGTTGAAGTAACTTCTTTAGGTGTTTATTATTTAGCAGGAATTAAGGCTAAATTATTCACTTTAGATGAATTAAAAAAATCATTAAAAGTCGATAAGATATTTAATCCAAGTTTATCTAAAAAAGAAGTCGATGATTTAGTGACTGGATGGAAAAAAGCTATTGAATTATCCTTAAAAGAATATTGATTTTTATAAAATAATTAACTTAATTCATCCTATAGTTAAATAGGGTGAATTTTTTTAATTTTTATGCACTTTTCATATAGTAAAATTTAATAAATTTAAATATAATAAATGTAATGAATTTTTGTTTTAATTATATAATTAATTTCGATTATAAAATTAAGATAAAAATAGAAAGGAAATGACATGAAGATATTAAAATATTTTAAAGAATCGTTTATCTCTGTAGCGCCAATTTGTTTAATTGTTTTAATCATATTTGGCTTACAATTTACACCTATTTTTCCTAATCATGGGATTATTTCAAATAATGAAATTATAACATTTGTAGTCGCTATGATTGGACTAGCTATAGGTATGTCATTGTTCTCAATTGGTAGTGAAACTGCTATGACTAAAGTAGGTCAATATATCGGTTCTTCTTTAACTAAAAGAAAATCTATCGCTTTAATTATTGTTGTTTCTTTCTTACTAGGTTTAATGATTACTATCGCAGAACCTGATCTAACAGTTTTAGGTGATTTAGTCGGAGATTCAGGCTTAATTAACCCGTGGGTATTTAAAATTTGTATAGGTTGTGGTGTTGGTATATTTTTAGTTCTAGGATTTTTAAGAATTATTTTTCAACAATCTTTAAAATTATGGATTATATTTTTCTATTTAATTATATTTGCCTTAGCTTGCTTATTTGGTGCTAACGGAACTACTATTTTTGAAATATCATTTGATAGTAGTGGAGTTACTACTGGTCCAGTTACAGTTCCATTTTTATTAACTTTAGGCGCTGGTATTGCTGCAGTTAGAGGTGGTAAAAATAGTTCAGGCGACTCATTTGGTATCACAGGATTATGTTCTATTGGTCCTATTATTGCAGTAATGATTTTATTTTTACCTTTACAAAAAAGTGGAGTGTTTGATTCGTTTAAAAACTCAGTTAATTCAAATCCTATTTTAGTTAATGTTTTATCTAAAACAAGTTTAGAAGTTTTAATTGCTTTATGTCCATTAATTTGCTTTTTCTTAATTTATCAGGCTATATTTATTAAATTACCTGCAAAAATATTATTAAGAATCGGTTCAGGATTTTTATTTACATATGTTGGTTTAACTATATTTTTAACATCAGCTAATATGGGACTTATTCCAATTGGACATTCTTTAGGCAAAGGAATTGCTGATGGTGGATTTAATTATTTTTATCTCCTTATTATTGTCGCTTTAATTGTAGGATGTAGTATTGTTTTAGTTGAACCTTCTGTCCATGTATTAGTAGCACAAGTTGAAGAAGTTTCAGGTCGAGCAATTTCTAAAAAGTCTATTTTAATTAGTTTATGTGTTGGTGTTAGTATCGCTATATTATTAGCAGTTGTTAGAGTAACTTATGGTAATAATTTCCCAATAATGTATTTGTATGTTCCTTTATTTGGTTTAGCTTTAGGTTTAACTTTCTTTGTACCAGATATTTATGCCGCTATCGGTTTTGACTCAGGTGGTGTTGCTAGTGGTACTATGGCTAGTTGTTTTGTTTTACCTTTTATTATTGGAATAGGTGAATCAAGTCAAACAGTTAGTGGAATTAGTGGATTTGGTGTTATTGGTTTAATTGCTGTCATGCCTATTATTACAATTCAAATATTAGGTATTACTGCTAATATTAAGTCTAAGATGATGTTATCTATGGCTAGAAAGAATTTACTTAATGAAGATGATGATCAAATCATCCATTTCTAAGGAGGCTTTAGCATATGAGATTTAAAAAGAATAATGATAACATTATTAAAAAAACAAAAGATGAAAACTCCACTAATAAAAACAAAGTTTCTAAAAAGAAATATGAAAAAGAATTTGAAGTAGAACCTTTACGCTTATTAGTAATTATTGTTAATAGATATCAAGGTGATTTCTATCTTAGTAAATTAAAAGAACATGGTGTAGCCGCTGCGTTTTTATGTAATGGTAGTGGTACAGCAACTAGAGATATCTATGATATGCTAGGTGTTGGTGAGATTAAAAAGGATGTAATACTTTCTTTAGTTAGAAAAGATAAGGTTCAAGAAATCTTCAAGTTTGTGCAAGATAAGTTTAACGTATCTAAAAACGCTAAAGGAGTTGCAATAACTATTCCAATTGATGCTATATCAGGAGTCTTATTATATAGATTCTTTACAGATACAAAAGAAAACATATTAAAAAAGGAGAATAATGAAAATGGTAAATAAATATTCATTAATCATTGTAATTGTTAATAACGGGCATACTGATCTTGTAATGGAAGCTAGTAGAAATGCAGGCGCTAGAGGTGGTACAGTTATTCATGCTCGTGGTACAGGAAATGCTGAACTTGAAAGCTTTTATGGTATACCTATTCAACCAGAAAAGGAAATGGTCTTAATTATTGTTGAAACAAAGATTAAAGATAAATGTCTAGAATATATTTATAAATTAGCAGGATTAAAGACTCAAGGACAAGGTATCGCTTTTTCTTTACCTGTAGAAGATGCTGTAGGTTTATCTCCTATTGTTGAACAACAAATAAAAGAATACGAAAAACAAGTTGAAAAGAGTGAGAAGTAATTTTCTCACCCTTTTATTGTTGCTGATAAAACAAAAAGCAGTACATAAGTACTGCTATTGTTACAAAGTGGTGCCCGGAGCGAGAGTCGAACTCGCATGACCGGTTAAAGTCGCAGGATTTTAAGTCCTGTGCGTCTACCAATTCCGCCATCTGGGCATTTTTGCTGCTCTATTAATATACCATTGTTTTATCTTGGTGTCTAGTAATTTTTTAACTTTTTTTAAAAAATTATTAAAATGTGTTCTTAGCATAATTGAATATTGAATTGTTAATCATAAATTTTTATTTTTTTATAGTGTAATTTTTGATTTTATGCATTAGAATAATAAAGAGATAATACTCAGGGAAAATAATTATGACTATAACTATTTATGATATTGCTAAAGAAGCAAACACTTCTATTTCAACAGTTTCGCGTTATTTAAATGGTAAACCAGTAAGAAAGAATACTGCTGAAAAAATAGAACGACTTATTAAAAAATATAATTATACTCCTAACTTAATTGCTAAGGGTTTAGTTTCTAAGTCATTAAAGACTATCGCTATTTTACTTCCTGATATAAGAGTTTATCATTATGCTGAAATAGCTTATTTTTTAGAAAGTACATTTAGAGCTAAAGGGTATAATACAATATTATGTAATTTTCCAATTGACGATATAGAAACATGTGAGAAAATTATATCCACTTTAAAATCTAGAAATGTAGATGCTTATGTTTTAATCTCTTCATTTTTAGATGAGATTAATAATTATCCTAATCTTTTAAATTTATTAAAGAATGTTCCTATTGTAACTGAAAATTTTAAACTTAATTTAGAAAATGCATCTAGTGTTATGCTAGATGATTATCAAGGTATAAAGATCGCTATTGATTATTTAGTTAATAAAAAGGGTAAAAAAGAAATATTTTATGTTCAAGATACTCTTTCTAAATCAGCTACTTTAAAAAAGAATTCTTTTTTAGATAATTATGATAAAGCAAGTGAACATATTTATATGGCGTTAAGATCTACTGAAGGTGGATATAATGTTGTAAAGAAAATATTAAGTGAAAATGAAAAAGTAGAGGCTATTATTTTTGAAGAAGAAGTCACTGCTTTTGGTGGATTAAAAGCGTGTAATGATTTAAAAATTATTCCTGGTAAAGATATTGATATTATCGGTTATAATAAGAGTCAATATTCTAGTATGTGTACTCCTGAATTAACTTATATAGATACATTAGATAATAAACAAGCTGATACTATTTCAGAAATACTAAGAAAAATGATGAATGAAGAAAATTTTAATACATTTGATGAAGTAGTTATCCCTACATTAGTTGTAAAACAATCTGCTTAATTTAATTGACTAGTCTAATTTTTGAAGACTAGTTTTTATTTTCTAAGCACAAAAATAAAAGCGCTTTTACTTTTTGATTGACAAATGTCATTTTAGATTTTATTATTAAATTGTAGAAGGTAGTAAAACCCCTTTTATGGTAAGTGATAAACCTAATAAAATTCACAGAACTTGGAGAAAAATAATCTATGAAAATGAGTTTACGTTGGTACGGACCTAATTATGATTCTGTACAATTATGGCAAATTAAACAAATACCTGGTGTTGAAGGAGTTGTTACAACTTTATATGGTAAAATGCCTGGAGAAGTTTGGAGCCTAGATGAAATTAATGCTTTGAAAAAAGTTGTTGAAGATGAAGGCTTAAAAATACATGGTATTGAATCAGTTAATATCCATGATGATATTAAAATAGGTAAACCTAGTAGAGAAAAATATATAAAAGCATATATTGAAACACTTGAAAATTTAGGTAAGGCAGATATTCATTTAGTTTGTTATAACTTCATGCCTGTATTTGACTGGACTAGATCTGAATTAGCTAGAAAAAGAAAAGATGGTTCTACAGTATTAGCATATAATCAAGATGTTATTGATAAAATTGATCCTCAAAACATGTTTGATAATTTAAATGCTGATTCAAATGGATTTGTTATGCCTGGTTGGGAACCTGAAAGACTTTCTAAGCTTAAAGAATTATTTGAAGCATATAAAGATGTTGATCAACAAAAATTATTTGATAATTTAGTATATTTTTTAAAGGCTATTCAACCTGTATGTGAAAAATACGATATTAAGATGGCAATCCATCCTGATGATCCTGCTTGGCCTATATTTAATTTACCAAGAATCGTTACAGGTAAAGAATCTATCTTAAAGTTAATGAAAGCAGTTGATGCCCCATTTAATGGAGTTACTTTATGTACCGGTTCATTAGGTTCTAATCAACATAATGATATTCCTGATATTATTAGAAGCTTAAAAGGTAGAATTCATTTTGCTCATGTTAGAAATTTAAAATACAATTCACCTAGAGATTTTGAAGAAGCTGCTCATTTATCAAGTGATGGTTCAATGGATTTATATCAAATCATGAAAGCTTTATATGAAATTGGCTTTGATGGTGTAATTAGACCTGACCATGGTAGAATGATTTGGAATGAAAAAGCTATGCCTGGTTATGGCTTATATGATAGAGCCTTAGGCGCAATGTATTTACAAGGCTTATGGGAAGCAATTGATAAACAACATAAAGGAGAATAATTTTATGGAATTAAATATTAAATCATTACCTGAAATTAGCAAAGCTGGTGTTCAAGTTCCTAATTATGATGTTAGCAAAATGCATGAAGAAACTGCTAAAGCACCTATTTGGATTCATTTTGGCGCAGGTAATATCTTTAGAGGATATATCGCTAGATTACAAGATGAATTACTAGATAGAAAATTAGCTAGTAAAGGTATTATTGCTTGCGATACATTTGATTCTGAAATTATTGAAAAGATTTATAGACCTTATGATAATTTAACCTTACTTGCTACATTATCAGCAAACCAACCTACTAAATATAGAGTAGTTGGTTCAGTAGCTAAAGGTTTAGTTGCTAATCCTTCATATAAAGAAGATTTTGCCACATTACAATCATATTTTGCTTCACCTAGTTTACAAATGGTTTCATTTACAATTACAGAAAAAGGATACGCATTAAAAGATATTCATAAAAACTATTTAAAAGTAGTTGAAGATGATTTTAAAAATGGTCCTTCAAATTGTAATCACGCAATGAGTTTAGTAACAAGCTTACTTTATCATAGATATTTAAATGGTAAATTACCTATTGCTGTTGTAAGTATGGATAACTGCTCACATAATGGTGAAAAGTTAATGGCATCAGTAGTTGAAGTTGCTACAAAATGGATTGAAGCTGGATTAGTTGAAAAAGATTTTATTAAATATATTCAAGATGAAACTAAAGTCAGTTTCCCTTGGTCAATGATCGATAAAATCACTCCTAGACCTGCAAAAGAAATTCAAACTAGTATTGAAAAATTAGGTTTTGAAAAAATGGAACCTATCACTACATCTAGAAAGACATTTATCGCTCCTTTTGTTAACTCAGAAGTATGTGAATATTTAGTTATTGAAGATAAATTCCCAAACGGTAGACCATGTTTAGAAAAAGCCGGTGTATATTTTACATCTAGAGATACAGTTAACAAAGTTGAAACAATGAAAGTTACAACATGTTTAAATCCTTTACATACTGCTTTAGCTTGTTATGGTTGCTTATTAGGATATACTTCTATTGCTGCTGAAATGGAAGATAAAGATTTAGTAGGATTAGTTAATGGAATTGGTAAAGAAGGAATGAAGGTTGTAGTAGATCCTAAAATTATTAAACCTAGTGATTTCCTTAATGAAGTAGTTAATTTAAGATTACCTAATAAAGCAATTCCTGATACTCCTCAAAGAATCGCAACTGATACATCACAAAAAATACCTGTAAGATATGGTGAAACAATCAAATCATATATTGCAAGTGATACTTTATCAGTTGATAGTTTAACTTATATTCCTTTAGCTATAGCTGGTTGGTTAAGATATCTTCTTGGTGTAGATGATAAATTAAATGTTATGGAATTATCTTCTGATCCAATGTTACAAGTATTAACAGATGAATTAAAACCAGTTAAAACTAGTATGAAATATAATGGTGAATTAGTAAGTATTTTATCTAATAGTGCTATATTTGGTACAGATTTAACAAAAACGGGTTTAGCAAGTAAGATTGAATCTTATTTTGTAAGCATGTTAGAAGGTAAAGACGCTGTTAGAAATACTTTACATTCTATAGTTACTAAAGGTGAATAAATTTTAGTTATATAGTTTTTATAGGTTAGATATCTATCTAACCTATTTATATTGAATAAATTTGACTAAGTTTAATATTATCTTTAAAATGTTAATGAAAGGAGTTTATATTATGGAAATTGAGAAAAAACCATTAAGCCCTAACTTAGAACAAATAAAAGAATTATTAAAAGATAAAAATAAATATGTAGTATGTCAAACAGCTCCTGCATGTAGAGTTGCTCTTGGAGAAATGTTTAATAATCCTATTGGAGCAAAAGTAACAGGTAAGATGATAACTAGTTTACGTAAACTAGGTTTTAAAGCTGTTTTTGATACTAATTTTGGTGCTGATGTTACAATATGGGAAGAATCTAATGAATTTTATAATAGAGTTAAACATAATGGCCCTTTCCCTATGTTTACTTCTTGCTGTAGCGGCTGGTTAAATATGGCTTGTAGAATGTATAAAGATCCTGTTATTACCAATGGTCTTATTTCTACAGTTAAAGCCCCTATAGGGTGTTTAGGTGCTATTTGTAAAACCTACTACGCTTCTAAATTTAATATAGATCCTAGTGAAATTGTTGTAGTGGCTTTTGTCCCATGTGTTTTAAAAACTCAAGAATCTAATATGCCATTTAATAAAATTAATGGTATGAAAGATGTTGATATTTGTTTAACCACAAAAGATTTAGCTATGTTAATTATTGATCAAGATATTGATTTTAATAACTTAGAAGATTCTGAATTTGATAATCCATTAGGTGAATCAAGTGGAGGAGGAGCTATATTTGGTAGATCTGGTGGCGTATTAGAATCAGCTTTAAGAAATACTATATATTTAGATAAAAAAGAAATATTTAGTGGGGATTTTAATTTTAAACAATCTAGCTTATCTAGCGATATTATGGAAGCTACAATTACTATTGATAATAAACAGTTACTTGTTTGCCATAGTGGAACTATGGGAATTAAGAAAATTATTGATTTAGTAAAACAAGGTAATTGTCCTTATCATTTTGTAGAAGTAATGGCATGTCCAGGTGGATGTATTATGGGTGGAGGTCAACCTATTCATTTACCAAAAGAAGGAGTGACTCCTATTCAAGTAAGACAATTAAGAGCTAAAGGTTTAAATGATATAGATTCTAGTCAAGAAATTAGAGTACCAGCTTTAAATAAATCAGTTATTAAATTATATGATGATGAATTTGATTCTACTCCAGGTTCTTCTAAGGCTATAAAAGTATTACATAGAGATTATTCTATTCAATAAATTGTAAAATAAGGAACTGTTAAAACCTGATTAATAAGTTAGGTGAATAACAGTTCTTTTATCATGCTATAAAATTTTAAAAATTAATATTGACTTTCCTAAATCCCATCTTTTGCAGTTGGGCCTGTAATTTTGGCGTAATATGTCGTAATTTCTAGTTTTTAAAGTATTTATTTAAGAAACTAGATTCATAGTATTTTTTGTTTATTCCTAGTTCAAAAGTTTTTTCTAAAGCATCTAATGCTTTAGAACCTGTATATATAGGATTCATAGAATCCATTATTTTTCTTTCTTTAGGCGTGTAAAACATTTTTACAAACTTTCGATATGAACCAAGTACATGATGTTTTAATTAATATATTAGAGCAATTTAAAGATGATTTTGGAAAACATTTGGACGAAAATGAAAACACAAAAATTAATAAAACTAGTTTAAGAAGAATAATGGAAGTATATAATTCAATTCCAAATCAACTAGCAAAAGAAAATAAAAAATTTCAATATAAAATTATTTCAAATAAAGCTAATTCTAGAGATTATAGAGAATCTATTACTTGGCTTGAAGAATTTGGTTTAGTTAAATTTTGTTATAACTTGTCTTCTTTACAATTACCATTAAATGGATATAAGTGTGAAGATATTTTTAAAATTTATGTAGTGGATAGCGGATTGTTTTTAGCTATGTTAGGTGAAGATAGTGTAAATGATGTTATAAATAATAATTTGAAAATTTATAATGGAGCAATTTATGAAAATATTGTTGCAGAATGTTTTTCTAAAAATAATATTAATCTATATTATTATAATAAGAATTCTGAAACAGAAATTGACTTTGTTAGTAAAGTTAATAATGAATTAACACTAATAGAGGTTAAAGCTAATAATGGGGATATAAAATCTTTAAAAGACATTTTTACTAAAAAGGATATCTACCATATTGATTATGCTATAAAGTTAATTCATGGTAATATTGGCTATTCAAATGGTATTTATTCAATGCCACATTATATGTCATTTTTAATAAAATAAAATATCAAATTGAAAAAAACATAAATAGATTTTGAAAAACCAAAGAACTTTTTAGGTATTATATTGTAAATAACATAACGAAATTACTTCAACCAACATTTTAAATCGATAAAAGCCTAGAAGACTACATATTTCATTGATAAGTACAACAACGTTTATTGCTTTGCTAACGCCACATAAGGCAGTAATTAAAAATCAATAAATAAAACCTTATAGGGCATAGTAAAGAAGAGATTAAGGCTTTGACTGTAAAAGGTCAGAGCCTTTTTTCTTTGTTTAGATAATCCGCACATTCGCAATTTGAAAACCAGCCGAGTAGAATATAGTCAAGGAGGGATTCACGATGAGAAATATCAAATACCACCTTGCACTGACCGATAACGAATACAGCTTAATCATCAACTCACTAAATGACCTGAGAAACAATCTTATAGCACAGGGCAGATACACCGATGCGGTCGATGATGTGCTTGTGAAGTTTATCGGTGCAAAGAAAATGAAATTCAAAATTATCTATCAGGAGGGCTGACTATGAATGTGCAGTATGAACAGCAAGGCGATTACCTTATCCCTTGCATAAGAACTAAGGAGCAGAAAGAAATACATTTAGGCGTGTGGGCAAACCGCCACAGACGATTCCTTAAGGAACATCACAAGATTAGATATTACAATCTTCTTACGAGTGAAAAGCTCTACGATTACCTTGCCGATGTCGAAGAAAGAGCAAAATTT
>CAVFIT010000099.1:0-15487 GCA_963622735.1 Phocaeicola dorei
ATTATATTATAAATAAGCAAAAAGTTTTTTATAAACATGATAAAAACTTGTATTAATTTTTATATTAATTATTAAATTTAAGCTTATCAATTAAGTTTAAATTATATTTTCTAACTAATCTTACTGCTATATCGTTAGCTGTTTGATTATCAATTTGATTTGGAGAATGAGCGTCTTGTCCAATAATAACTTTAGCGTTATATTTTTTACATGTTTTTAAAAATAATTCTGTAGGATATAAATATCTATCTTCTTTTCCAATTCTTTGAAGACCATTTCTAATACCTGCTATATTAATTTCTAATGGAATATCTAATTTAACACATAATGCTACTATATCATCCATTACCCTTTTTACATCTCTATCTACTTGTTCAATATTTGACATAAAATAATCTGGATGCGCAAAACAATTGAAACAACCTGTTTGTAAACTTGAAAAAGCTAAATCTCTATATAAATATAATTCAGAAGCGTTATTTATTTTAGAAAAATGACAATATAATTGTCTATTTTCGTTCATAGCTGAGTGATTACCTAATATTAAATAATCTACTTTTCTAGAATAGATAATTTCTTTATAAAAAGGATAGTATAAAGGAAAGGCTTCTGCTTCAAAACCTACATATATTTTCATTCTATCTTTATATTTTTCCTTTAAATTATTAATAGAATAAATATAATCTTCAAACAATGAAAAATCACCTCTAACTCCTAATTGAGAAAAGTTAGCAAGCATAATATGATCAGAAAATCCTAGTTCATACATACCAGCTCCTAAAGCTTGTCTTACATAGTCTTCATCTTTACCATCAGCATGACCACATCTATATGTATGAGTATGATAATTAGTCTTTAACATTTTCTTTATAAAACACCTTATCTAATATTAGTCCATTAGCTTCAGCTTTTAAACTAATATGTTCTTTATTAATTCCATCTAACTTATTTATTATATCATTTAAACTTAATCTATTTAATCCTACTTGTAAAGCTGCACCAATCATATATCTAATTTGATATCTACCAAAAGCTTTACCAGTTATATAAATTTTATATTTATAATCGTCTACTTTTACTATATTTACATCTTCTATTTGTTTAAACTTATCTTCTTTAGTATCATCTAAACTAATAAAACACGAAAAATCATGTTTACCTTTATATAATAAACAAGCTTGTTTAAACTTTTCTATATCACATTTATATACAAAATTAGAATAGAACCTATCTGTTAGAGGATTATTTTTTCCAAAGTTTATATTATATTCATATCTTTTCATATATGAATTAATTCTAGATACAAATTCTAAAGGTACTAATTTACAATTAAGTATTCTTATATAATCAGGTAATAATCTATTTAATACATATACTAATTGATTAGTTTCAAATTTTTCTTCTACTATAAAATTAGCGATGAATTGTTTAGCAGACACCCCTTTATCAAGTCTAGAACCCATTTTCAAAGGAATTTCTAGATTAAATATTTGTTCAAGCTTTTCTTTTAATAAACCTTGAACTGTATAATAATTATTTTGAATTTGGGTACCATTAAAATAAAGACCATCAAAGGTAAATTCTAATAAATAATTAACCATTTACATCTTTCCTTTAAATAAATCTATAAATTCTATTTTATAAATAGATAAGCAAATCATTCCTGCTAAAAACGCCAATGAGATAACAATATATACACTATCTTTAATTGTCCATTTTTTTCTATTATAACGTGTTCTTTTACCTAGAGGATTATATCCACGTGCATCCATAGCATCAGCTAATTCACTAGATTTAGATAAACATGATACAAATAAAGGGATAATTAAAGAGACTAATCCTTTAAATCTATCTTTTAACTTACCATGTTTAAAATCAACTCCTCTACTAGCTTGAGCTTGAATTATTCTATTAGCTTCATCTGCTAAAGTAGGAATAAATCTAAGTGCTAAAGATAAAGTCATAGCAAATATATGGATAGCTACTTTCATCCCATTACAAAAAGCTAAAAATGATAATAACCATTCTAAAGCAAATGTCAATTCCATAGGCTTAGTAGTACTAGTTAAAATAGAAGTAAGAATAACCATTAATATTAATCTAATAACTATATAAATAGTTCTATATAAACCTTCATCATAAAACTCAAAATTACCTATTTTAAATAATACGTTACCACTTTGAACTAAAAACGCATTTAACACAAGTAATATTATCATCATAAACCATAACGCTGATACTGATTTTAAAATAGAAAATAATGAAACCTTACCTATAATAACAATAGTAAGTAATATCAAAAAGAATATTCCATACATTATAAAATTTTGATAATTAGTGCCATAATTTAAAAATACACTAACTAACATAACAATAAATGAGATTAACTTAACCCTAGAATCAATTCTATGAATTGGTGTAGAAATAGGGATATATCTTCCTAAAACAATATTAGTCATGAATTACCCTTTCTATTTCTATAGCTAAGCTTTCTACATCTTTAATATTTTTTAAATCCAAAGCTAAACCATTTTCAATTAGTTTATTAGCGACATTAAACACTTCTGGTGGTCTAATAGCAGATGTTTGTAAAATAGTGCTATTTTGAAATAAATCTAGTGGCTTTCCATTAAATATTATTTGACCTTTGTCCATTACAATACAATTTTTAACATACTTTAAAACAATATCCATATTATGAGTTACTAATATAATATTTTTACCTTGGTTATAAATATCATTAAATAATTCCATCATCTGCTTTTCACCAAGTGGATCAAGTCCTGCTGTTGGTTCATCTAAAATTAATACATCAGGATTTAAGGCTAATATTCCTGCTATAGCGACTCTTCTTTTTTGACCACCTGATAATTCAAAAGGACTTTTATCATAAAATGAAGAATCAAGTCCTACCATTTTTAAAGCCTCTTCAGCTTGTTTTTTAGCATCTTCTTGACTCACTTTAAAATTTAAAGGACCATACATTACATCTTGAATAATTGTAGGTTCAAATAATTGATATTCAGGAAATTGAAAAACTAGTCCTGCTTTTTTTCTAAGTAATTTAACATCGTATTGTTTGTTTTTTCTAAATACGCGTTTTTTAGTAGAACTTAAATCTATAAAGCAAGCTTTTTTACCTTTAGTTAGTATTTGATAATTATCTAAATTAACTGTACCACTTGTAGGAAGTAATAAACCATTAATATGTTGAACTAAAGTAGATTTACCTGAACCAGTTTGACCAATTAAACTAGTAAAAAAATGTCCTTCTAATTCTAAATTAATATCTTTTAAAGCGTTATATTCAAACGGTGTTTTTTTAGAATAAGTATGATTAACATGTGAAAACTTTATTTGCATAAAACCTCCACTAATTGATCTATATTAGATGCGTTTTTAACATCTATACCTCTAATTTTTAATTGTTCATCTAATTCTAAATAAAATGGAATATCTAATTTGTATTCTTTTAATAAAGATGAATTAGAAAACACCTTACTAGGTGTATCATCTAATACTTTTTTACCATTATCTAAAACAATAACATGATCTGAATTATACGCTTCAGATATATCATGAGTAATAGAAATAACAGTTAAATCTTTATCTTCTTTTTTTAGTTGATGAATAAAAGTTAATATCTCTTCTTTTCCTTTAGGATCTAACATAGATGTAGCTTCATCCATGATTAAAATAGAAGGATGGCGTGCTAGTACTCCAGCTATTGCTACACGTTGTTTTTGACCACCAGATAATAAAGAAGGTGATTTATCTAAAAAATCTAGCATGTTAACTTTTTTAGCGTATTCAACAACTATATCATTCATTTTAGATTCATCTACACAATCATTTTCTAATCCAAAAGCTATATCATCTTTAACACTAGATGCAATAAATTGATTGTCAGGATTTTGAAATACTATCCCTAATTTAGATCTTAATAAATATAAATTATCAACAGTCAATTTCTCATTAAAAATAATTACATCACCTTTATTAGCTTCTAATAAACCCATTATTAATCTAGCAATAGTAGATTTACCAGATCCATTATGTCCAATTAAGCAAGTGTAATCACCTTTATATATTTGAAACGACACATCATTAATAACTTTTTCTTTACAAGAAGGATAACTAAATTCAAGATTTTTAACTTCTAATACAACTTCTTTATTCATTAGTATCTTCTTTCTGAATAACTCTATTTAGTTTAGCATCTCTTTTATAAATTTTATATTCTCTAATAAAACCATAAACCCAATATAAAACAATTAATCCACCACATGTAGATAAAAACGCAATAAAGAAAGTTCTTCTTACTATTTCAATTCCTTTAAAAGCGATTGGATAAAAGCATACTAAAACTACAGCAAATATTATAAATAATATAAATGTTCCTCTAAGATAATATTTCCAATTAAATTTAAATTTCATTTCCATCTCCAAAATCAATACTAGGTATCTTACCTTCGTATTTTCTTATTTTTATATTTGCATTTTTTAATATTAAACCACTAGCAATACCAAGTCCATCATTCATATGCTTATCAGATAAATAACACACTTCTACTATACCTGATTGAACAATAGCTTTAGCACATTCATTACAAGGAAATCTAGTTACATATATAGTAGTTCCAGTTAAATCCTTATTAGCATTTAATATAGCGTTTAATTCAGCATGAACTACATATGGTCTTTTAGTTAGTAAAGGATCAGGATTATCTTTCCCCCAAGGCATAATAGTATCATCACATCCTTTAGGCATACCATTATAACCTAATGAATATACTCTATTATTTTTAACAATAGCAGCACCTACTTTACATACAGGGTCTTTACTACGTAAAGAAGATAATAAAGCGATTCCCATAAAATATTCTTCCCAGTTTATATATTTTCCTTCATTCATAGTAATAACTCCTAATTAAGTACATATTATAATATCAAATATTTATATATTAAATAAATATATAAACACTATTTATTTTATCACGAAAAAAGATGAAGATTTAAATAACCTCCATCTTATTTAATTTAATTAATTACTAGAAGCAGCATCAGTAATTACAATGATAACAGATTCAATATCACTTTCTAATGCAACACTTGCTGAATAAGCACCATATTCAAATGTTGTATTTTCAGTTAACTTATTTCCATCACTATATGTAACTTCAACAATTACATTAAATCTTTGAGCATAATCTTCTAGTTCATCTGACCATGCATCATAATCACGTACTTGACAATTAATTGTATCACCATCATATAAGTCTTTAGTTTCACTTACATCAGCTCCACTTGCAACAGAGGAACCTTCTACTGATGTACTAGAATTTTTAGAAGAGCATACTTTAACCATGTCTAATGTCAAGCTAGAATTATTTTTATAACCTAAGCTAACACTTACTTTTGTAGCTTCACTAATACTAGGAGTTAATGTAATTGCATATCCAGGCATTGTAAATTCAACATATTTTCTACTATAAGAATCAGTTTTAATTTCTAAATCAACTGTTACACCATTATTATCTTTATATGATAAACCATTTAAAGTAAATCCAAATACTTCAGAAATATTAATTTTAACATTACTACCTTCTGCATATTGTTTTGAATAATCACTAAATGAAAATCTTACTTTATTAGAAATATCTGATTCATTTTCAATACTAACTCCATAGACTTGACCAAATGTAAATGTAACATTTGCAATACCATTATCTGGCATTGTACCTTTAACATAGTAACTATTTGATGAATATTCAGCTGTTACTGTATTAGAAGTTGTACCATCAGAAATTGTAGCACCAGTTAATCTAAATCCATCTTTTACTACTGGGAATAAATAGAAATCATCACCAGGAGCAAAATCAGATAATGATTTTTCACTTGCACCATAAGAATAAGGGCTATCTTTTACAACACAAGAAGTATAATGATCATCATCACTAGTTAAAGTAATAGTACCAGATTTAACAACACTAATAACTACTGTTGCTGGACTACCATCACTAGGCATTGTAAATGTATAACAATCTTTATAAATAGAACTATATGTAGAAGAATCATATCCCCAATAAACACTATTAGGAGAGACTTTATCATCTTCATGTCCTAATAAATAAGCTTCACCTAGTTTATAACCAGTTTCAAGTTCAGCTGTTACATAAAATGAACTACCAGCTTGACAAGAAGTAGCTTCTACTTTACTTGAGCCTTCAGCTACATAAATCTTACTAGAAGTAACATGTTCAACAGTTTGAACACTAATACTTGCATAGCTAGATCCAGTAAATGTAATAGTTACATCATTACTAGGCATTACAAATTGAATACGATTTGTTGGAGAATAAGATGTATTTGTTGCGCCAGTAATTGTATAAGTGACATTATATCCACTCTTAAATCCAAATGAGAAATCTATACTAGCACTTTCCATAATATTTCCAGCAGGGTTACCATTATAAAAAGAAACATATTCTGTACCAACGATATTTAATTTATAAGTTTGAACTTCTCTACCTTCAATTTTTAAACTAACATTATCATTAGCTACATTAGATCCTAAAGAAAGAGTGACAAAATCATTTTGCCAATTTAAGCTAGAAACATCTAAAGTAGTAGTACTACTACCTATAGTTAAACTTGCTTTAGTAATAGCAATAGATTTAGTTCTATGTAAAGTTATTGAATATAAGCGAGAACCTGCTTTAAAACTAGATGGACCAATAGCAACAATTCCATCACAAACATCATAAGTGATTGTCTTTAATGCAGGTGAAGTTTCTTCTCCATAATAAATAATTGAATATGGTGCAGCATAGAAAGTAACATCTTTTTCTTTTACATCAGGCATTATAAATGAACCGACATATTCCCATTCAACATCTTCATTTTGTTTAACATTAAATGGAATAGCTTCACCACCAACAACAATAATAGCTTCCTTGTTAAATACATCTTCATTATAACCCCATGCATATTCATCTGTTACAATTGTGTAAGTTACTGTTTCACCTGCTAAATAAGATTCTTTATCAAATGTAATTGTAGATGTACCTTCTACATCATCTCTAGCAAATAATTGAGGAGCAATCTTTTTAGTAATAGTGTGTTTAATAGCTTCACTTGAAGAAGATGAGCTAGTAACTGGAGTTGAACTTGGTGTATTACTAGAAACTGGTGTTGAACTTGGTGTATTACTAGAAGTATCAGATACAGAAGATGCTGCACTACTAGTTACACTAGAACTTGTATTAGAAGTATTATTACAACCTACTAGGCCTAATAAAACTACTAATGAAAATAAACATAATTTTGATTTTTTCATGATATAATTTTTCCTTCCAAAATATATGCTTTGATTTTCTCTCTTTTTATAAATAATTTCAAGTGGTTTTTACTATTTTTTCATAAAAATAACGTATAAGCAGACTATACTTATACGCTATTTACTAATTACTTATTAAATTCAGTAAGTTTATAATCAAATGTATATGAAATTTCATTTTGATTTTGAATCTTAATATTAAATTTATTAGCATCTTTAACTACACTTATATCAACTACTTTATATTGATAAGTTGAATCAATACTAGATGTTGTAGATGATATGACATTAAAATAACAATATGTAGAATAAGAATATTCATAATTAAAATCAATTTCAACAATCTTAGCGTTATCATAATATCTATAGACAATTAATTTACCACTATTAGCTGAATTAAATGTTAATGTAGTATTAACTTTACAGCCCATAAATGTTGTAGATGAATATGTTTTGTTATTTAAATATGTATTTAAATTATCATAATCAATTAAACTAGATTCATCTTTAGTAAATTCTACTCTATATAAAGTTTCCTCTTTTTTAGCTACAAAAAATGAAATAGAAGAATAATCTTGACCAAGTTTAATTTTTCCACCACATATTTTTTCATATTCAAAGTCAGTAAATTTTTGACCTTTATAATTATTTCCAATATCAACTTTTTCTTTTATATATACTCCACCATCTTTAAATTCTATATTTACATCAGCTGTAGATGAAGATGAATCGACAGTACTTTTATATGTAATTCTTAAAATAGATTCAGAAACAAATTCACTTATTTGTTTAGTCGTATCTCCATTATTTACAAAAGATTTACCAACTAAATTATCAATCAAATCTTGTCTAGAAATAGGTTGAATAATATTAATAGTAAATACATCAGTTGTAGTTACATTTGTGCCTTTAGCTCTTAATTTAAATCTATATGTACCTACTTTACTACCAATAATAGAATAAGAGTAAGAAGAAATACTATCTAAATTTCCATCTTGATATTGATAAACACTTAGTTCATTAATGACATTATTAGATTCATCAACTACTTCATAATTATAATCATTAGCATCATCACTAGGTTCAGCTTTTAAAGAGAAATAAGAAGAATATTCATTTAAATAAACATTACCAAAATCATTATTTGTAGGTTTATTATCACTTATTTCAATACTATCTAAATTAACTTTAGAAAATTTAACTCTAACTGAATAAGAAATATTATTTTTAGAAGAAGTTAATGTAAATGTAGTCTCCCCTTCTTGAACTTCACTTTTATAAGTACCATCACTTTGTTCTATTCTAACTGACTTAGCTGAAAATAACAAAATACCATCACTAGTTAAACTAGGTATGTCTATTTGAGTATTATTAGCCTCAATTTTAATATTATCAATAGCTGAATTTCCTAAACTATCATCCATTTTTAAAGGTAATGATTTATATATAGGTAAAGAATATGTGTTTGTTGATGAATCATATTCACCACTTGATCCACCAAACTTTTTAGTATCAGTATAATCGTAAACATTATCTTTTTTACTACCTGATAAACAAATTAATTTTAATTGAGAAAAATAATAGTTATCAAAGCTTAAATAAGATGAATTATTAGTAGTATTATCATCTAACTTACTACCATAAGTTAAATTAGTAGATTGTAATTGATAATAACTAACTACTTGATTATTTTCTTTTAATTCTTCTTTAAATGAGAAATCTTTAATTAAATTATTTTCAAAATTAACTACTAATTCCATATCAATATAACTTGATGAAGATTTATTTGTACTTGAATTTTTAAAACTAGATGTTACTTTTACTAAGTTATCATTAATAGTAAATTTAGAATTTCCATATGCAGTAGTATTAGAAAAGTTAACAAAATCATTACCTAAAGAATAACTACTATTAAATAATGTTTTAATAATTCCACTAATTAAATAAACTGGTGAATTATTATAAATATTAAATATTGAATTAGCTTGTAACAAATAAGTTTCATCTTCACTAACTGAATTAGAAGAAATAACTGTATCTATCTTTTTAGAATCATCATAACTAAATAAATAATATTTATTATCTTTTTTACCTGAATAATAATTAGAAATAGTTCCATTATTATTTAATGTAGCATATGTTGCGTTTTTAAATAATGAATATGAATATGATGAATTTTCTTCATCTTTATTTTGTTCTTTCTTTTTAAGTGAAATTGTTGCCTTAGTTAATTTATCTAATTCATTATTATTAACACTTTCTAATTTGGTAAAGGCTTCTTGCTTTTTCAAACTATTTGTATCAAGAATTTCAAAATCTAAACTTAATTTAATATTATGACTAGCATCATCATCAAATGAGCAGTTAGCAGTAATTGTACCTCCACTTACTACCCCATTACCTATTAAAGTACATGATGTATCATCAACTTTATCAACATCAACAATAGAAGTGGATATACTTTGATCTAAAAAAGAAACACTAAATGAAACACTAGGTGTTTTATAACCTTCTTGAGTAGTAACTTTAACATCTGCTTGTAACCCTAAAGGAATTAAATATGTTTTTGTATTTTCATCATAAGTAATACCATCCCCACTAACAGATAAATTTAAACGATCTTTACTAGGAAGTTTTTCATTTATTGTAATTGAATGAGTAGCTTGTAAAGAAGGATTATCTACACTAGTTGCAGTAAATACAACAACTCCATAGCTAATAGCTTTTACTTCTCCACTAGGAGAAATTGTAGCTTTTGAAGTATCACTAGATTCCCAAGTTACATTAGTATTAGCAACTAATTTAGTAGTTTGACCTACTTCTAATACATTAGCACCATTAATTTCAATTTTACTAACTTGGCTAGTACTAGTTTGACTAGAACTATTTTGACTAGTTGAACTAGACGAATTACAACTTACAATACTAGTAAGTAATACAAAAGATGAAAGTAATATTAAACTTTTTTGTTTTTTCATAAATTACCCCCTATTGTTTACTAATCCAATCATTAATAGCATTTTCAACTACGCTAGAAGAAGTCTTATTAATATCATAATAAGTTAATGTTGAATATTGTTGTTGTGTGCCATCTGTAGACATAGTAGCAAAAATAAACGATAACTTTTGATCATTTTCTTTGTTTTTAGCTTTTAAACCAAAACCTACAGGAATATACAAAGAAGTTGAAGGAAATACATATGAAATGATATCTTGAGATAATTTAACATCACTAGATTTCCAATATGTTAAACCAACATCTTTACCAATATTATAATTATCAACTTTATATAAATCTTCAGAAAATTTAGAAATATAATTCATAGAATATTCATCAGAATAAAAACTACCTACCCCAGGTAAACTCATTCCATATTGACTTGCATAATCAATTTGAGTAGATACATTAATACCTTTATAAGTGTAGTAAGCTCTTGAATTAGATGCATCAGTAGTAACATCATATTCTAATGTAAATGAATAAATATGGTCTTTATATTTTAAATAACCTTCATTATAAGTAGGTGTTCCATAACCTTGAGCAAAATAATAATTAGAAGTGTAATAAGCTTTAACTAAGCCTACCCCATCAGATAAAAAGTCCAATGAATAATTGTTAGATTTAAAACTATCTAATACTTCTTTTAAGTCATCTTTAGATTGACTAGATGGTTCATCTCCTAAAGATAAATAATCATCAACTGAATCAATTTTAGTATTATTTGCATCGTAAAATTTAACTGAAAATTCACCATATCTACTACCTGTAGATTTATTGTACATATCAAAATATGCACTGAATTTATTATTATCATAATCATCAATTACTATTTTTACACTATCAGTATAAAATGTATCACCTATATTAATTTGACAAAGTGTTGCAAAATAAGAAACAAATTGAGAATCAGTAATATAGTATGTATTTAATTGATTATCATCAATATAACCAGAAATAATAGAATAATCAAAACTAGAAAATGACATTCTATATTCACCAAATAAATCAGTATAGAATGTATTTTCATCAGCTAAAGGAGTAGAAGTAATATTAACTTTTTGATTAGAATCAAGTGTGTAATAATGTAAAGCCCCTTGAGATAATAATGCACCTGAATTACTAGTACTAGTCTTATCTAAAATAGCTTGACTTGTTCTATATTCAGTAAATTTAGTACGATAATCTGCTAATGATAATGAAGTAGAATCTAATTCTATTGTGTAATTATCATTACTTCCTAAATATTTATTAAATACTTTATAAAATTTTAAATCTAAAGGATTTTTACAGGTTTTTCCACTATCTATATATGATTTAATCTGACTATTTGAAGTAGAACCAATATCATAGACATTAGATACAACTTTTAATTGAAGTGGATTAGAACTACTTGCCCCATATGTTAATATAACTGAATCAAATATTAATGAATCCCCTACAACTTTAATCTTTAATGATTCAGGCTTTTCACCACCTAATGTCTGTCTTAAAAATACAGACATAATAACATTATCATTTGCGCTATTTTCATTAAATGTATAATGATAATAACCATCACTATCTACTTGTGTAGGTAATTTATTAATATCAAAACCAGATACACCATTTATATAAGAATAAATATCGTTATATCTAATACCTGTATATGAATTTACAATAGGAGTAGAAGCTTGAATAGAATCATCGTCATTAATTGTATATCTATAAATAACTCCTTCCCCTTGAGCAACACCACTTGCAAAAGTTGAATCACCTTGTTGAAATGAATAGTTAGTAAAATAGAAATTCCTTGCTTCTATATCACCTTCATATCCAATCTTTTGAAAACCTATAGTAAAGTTATTTTCATTTTTAATTTTTAAACAAATTCTTTGCAAATCACCAATTGGAGTAATTGTACTATCTACTTCACTTATAGAAGTAGAATTATTACCACAACTTACTAAAGGTAATAAAACTAATAAAGGTAAAATATATTTCTTTTTCATATTAAAAACTCACTCCTTTACTAGTTAAAAATGTTTCAACTAAACTTGATGAAGTAGTTCCAAAATCAGAATATGTATAATAACATCTTTGTAATCCATATGGAGCACCTTCAATAGAACCTTGAATAGATAATCCCATTTCAGCAGAAGTGATATTATTTTCACTATCTTTTGTTAAGCTTAAATAAGAACTTTTTATATATGACATCCATGTAGTAGTAGATTGATATCCCCAACCAAATAAACCATTAGCAAGACTTGTCATATAAGAATTATTAGTAGTTGTATAGTAATTAGGGTTAGTCATAGATTGTTCTAAATAATTATATCCATACATACTAATTCCCATAGCTTTAGGATAAAAAGTAGCAGAAACATTATTTAAATAGAATGAACCAACATCATTATACCAACCAGAATAACGTTGCCATGAGTAGGTATTATTAACTTTAGTCCATTGATAAACTACTTTAACATTAGTTCCTTCTTCTTTAACAATATATAAAACACCTTCTTTTCTACTAGATTCAGGAATATCATTTAATGAATCATATTGTTCAAATTTAACATCATCAGATTCAATTGGTCCTTCAAATGAATCAAATTTCAACCCTTCACTAGTCATAGAAAATCCATAACATGAATCATAATTTAATGTTTGAGTTTTTTCTATAGATGAATATGTACCATCATCATTTAATATAGATGTAGTATAAGTAATAGGAGTTCCTTTATTTACTAATACAAAACCATAATCATTATATGAAGGATCTAAATAATCTAAATAGAAATAATTATTAGTACAATAAACTGTGTAAGGATTTTTAGTTAAATCTCTACCATTTGATAAATGGTAATTATAACCTCTAATTGTGAAATTATTATTATTTGTTAAATCGAAGAATTTTTTTGTATCTTCATAATAAGGATGTCCAATTAATTCTGAATTATCTAATTTAGTTTTAGTTTTATCTAAAATAGATTCTTTATTAGTTAAATCTTTAAAAACACCAACAATTTCACCATAACTACCAAGTTTAATAGTACATTTAAAATCAAGTGTATCATAATTAATAACATCAATAATACAACTTGTCATATAGTTAGCAATAGATAAACCATATGTAGTCATATATTGGAAAATAGAACATGCTACATCATCAGTAATTAAAAATTTATTAGCAGATATCTTACTAGCTTGAATATCACTAATAGAAGATAACATTGTTAAATTAGCTAAGTTTAATGGACCATATAAAGTATCATCTACATCGTATTCTCCACTAGATAAAATCTTAGTGTATTGATATAAACTAGAAGTAGGATTATTGTTATCATCTAGATAATATTTAAATAATTTATTAACTGTTTTTGTTGAGCCATCTTCTTGAACTTGTTGCTCTTTTTCAATAGCTAAACCAAAACTAGATGAATTATCATCATCTTTGTTATACCAACAGTTATTTTCAAAATAGTCTACAAAATGTCCTTTAGATCCATTTACAGTAGATGTTACATCATAAGAATATCTTGTAATTTTACCTACTTTAAATAAAAGTTGTTGTAAACCTTCAACTGATTGATTTTCAACTTCATCTAAGCCTTGATTACCTTCTAATCCATTCCCGTTATTTAAAATATCGTTGATATTTTTATTTGTAGAAGATGAATTATTTTGTTGATTACAAGAAGATAATAAAATTGTAGAAACAAATACAACAGCTAATAATTGCTTAATCTTTCTCATGTTATTTAATCTCCTTAAAATCAATTACTTTAGAAAATGAATTTCCACTATCCATCTTGTTTTGATTGACAAAGAAATCAGTATATTCACCTATACTAAATTTATTACCAGTCTTAAATAATGTCTTACTAGTTTGATATCCACCATAATTAAATGTATTTCTTTTACTAGCTTCAATTACTCTAATTTCATCAAATAAGTTATCATCTTGACTCACTTTAAAATTGGTATTATAAGTATCAATACTTCTAGAATTTGAAATAGGTAAAATTAATTTATGTTTAGAATCAATAGTTTCACCTTCATAAAGTTTAGAATATATATTTGTCTTATCTTCACTATTTACTAAATATTTTCTATTATCGATGTGATACATTCTAACACCAACATCATTCATAGCTAAAGGTCTATCAGAAATCGATGTTCTACTATCAGGATAATTTAAGCCTTCATTAGTATATAATTCAACAACCATATATTCACTAAATGGATCAAATTCATATTTCCCATTACTATTTTTTGTTAAAGAATAAGAATCATCTGGAATTACAATTAATGAATTTTCATTTTGCATGCTATTAATTGTAATAGTTCCATTACCATTACCAATATATGGTTTAGTCCAACCAAGTAACATTTTTGCATATGAATTAATATCGATAATATTAGAATCCATCATATCAACTTTACCAGCAGGATTATAAGTAGTTGTATCAGAATAGTAATCTGATAAGCCTAAAAAGTGACCTGTTTCATGAATATAAGTATGAGTATCTAATTTCTTTAAACCATATCCTTCATACATAAAATCATAACTAGCCCAACCAAATAAGTTATATACAGGTTTATCTACATTAGCAGGTCTTCCTCCACTTGATGTAGTTTGATTTCCCCATGAAGTATAAGCCCAGAAGTTCTTATCATCAGTATTTGGACCACCATTAGAATAATTAGGGCAAGAATAAATACACCAAATACCATCGATATAACCATCTTTATTATTATCGTATTTAGTTAAATCTATTCCTTTAACATCACTTAAATAGTCACATATTTGATTAACAATATTATAAGTATCAGTTAATGTAATTGATGCAGCAGTAGTATAAGTAGTTTCTAAATTATCGTTAATAGAAACAAAATCAGTGACTTCCCCTTGTAAATTTAATTTACCAAAACTAGATTGTTTATAAAATTCTTTAACTGAGAAAAAATCATCTTTATCATCTTCACTAAAAAAAGCTTTATTAATATCTTCTTTTACTTTTTCATTATCTGATTTACCATCATTATCTAAATCGATAGTTTCATAGCCTGGAACAATAACAGGAACTACTAGGATATTAATATCTCCACTAGAAGGTAAAACTTGTGTATTGTATTGTCTTTTATTAACAATAGATTGATATGTT
>CAVFIT010000100.1:0-9824 GCA_963622735.1 Phocaeicola dorei
ACAAAGCACTTGAATAGCTGTGGTTTTACCGCTGCCAATACATGCATTGACAAGAATATTTTTACCTTCTTTTGCAATCTTAACAAATTTCTTTTGTTCTTCTGATAAATCCATTTTCTATTATATTACCTTTTTAAATTACTTGTAAAAAGCCAGAAAGTCTTTCAATTTTATTTGGTCTTGTTAGAAAAAAATAGTAGTGTAAATAAAATCTTGAGACTTTTACATTTTATTTTGTCATTTAAAGTTTAGCATGAATTTATTTGAAAATAAATAATAATTAAGTATCTTTATGATTATTGATTAAAATATAAAAACTAGCAAGTAATCTCACACTTGCTAGTTTCTTTTTACCCAATTTATTTTATTTGCTCTTGGTTTTAGCGTTGATTTTATTATAAACAAGAGGATTATAAGGAAGCTTAGTTACTAATTTAGAAAAGTATATTGCAGCTATTTCTTCTAAGACTAGATATTTTGTCTTAACTTTAAATAATCCAAATAATTTCATATCAAATTGTTTTTGTTCGATATAAGTATCAGGGTGAAGAGTTTGCATATAATGAAACAATTCATGTCCTATTACTACTTGGTTTATTATTTCACCATCGATTAGTTCTTCTAATCCATAATTTTTAATAGCTTGTTTAATTCTATTTATAACAAATAAGTTTACGCTTATATTTTTATTTTTTTCTGAATATAAACCTATGTAATTATAATTGTAACTATCTACTTCATTAACATAAATTACAGGTACTCCAAGTATAGAAGCGTAATCTGATGGTCTTTTTTCTTGAAAATTCTTTACTAGTTCATCATAAAAGTCTTGCGATACTTTATATGTGTTTTCAAGAATTTCTAATTTTTTATCTAAAGGTAATTTTTTAGCATTACCATCAGAATTTAACAATGTTAAAAAGAAATCTTTATCAGGTTTATTTATTAACTTTGTTATTTCTTCTACTACTTGTGAGGCCATAATTTTACATCATTCCGTTTCTAGCAGCAACTACTGCGATTTCTTCTTCAGGTTTTAAATCAGATAATTCTGTTTTTGCTAAACCTATAACTTGATCAGCTGTTGCTAAACCAGAATAGTCAATAACTCTACCACCAGTAATTAAATAAATATCAGGGTTGATTTTAATTTCTGAAGAGTAGTTACCACATTCTTCCCATAAGTGATTGACAGTTGCTTTTAATTGTTTAAATTGACATTTAACAGTTGCACCATCACCACGTTGAACTTTAACAAAGCCTTTTGAATCAATAATTCTTACACTATCTTTACCATTTTTAGTAACAGCTTGTGTAACAAATATTTTACCATTTGTATAGGCAATTTTGTTATCGACTTTTTCAGAATAGGTTTCATTAGAGATTTCTAATGCTTCTTTTTCATCAACTGTCTTTTGTAAATCTGTTGTCTTAACTTCGGTTGAACCCATAGCAATAGCAGTAACTTTTTGAGTTGTTTCATCAATTTCAAGGAATACTTCTACTGAATCAGGGACAGCACCAGATTTGATAGCTCTATTTTTAGCTTCTTTCTTGATTTTTGAAATATCTTCAATTGTAGGATTAGGAATTGTTCTTTCAACCATTTCTCTAACCATAGCTAAAGCGACACCAATTGAGGAAATAATTTCAGCATCAGGTGGAATTTGACATTTAAAGTTCATCATTTTACCTGTGTAGGCAAGTAATGTACCAGCACCACCACCAGCACCGACTAATACGATTTGATCTCTTTCAATCTTGTATTTAGCAATTAATTCTTCAATAACAGGGATAATCTTATTACAAGATGTTTCAAGGATTTGTTTTGCAGTATCTTCAACTGATTTACCAATATAATCAGCTAATACTTTAATAGCTTTATAGCTGGCTTCATAACTACCTTTAGCAAAATCACCATCTTTTAATAATTTTAATGCGTTAGCAGCACATGTGTTTGTAATTGTAATACATTTACCATTATTACATTCAATAGCTACATAATCATCAGGATCATTTTCTCTAGGTTTTATAAATTTAATTTTTGCACCATCTAAAATAGCAGGATCAGAGAAAGCTGCATATTCTAAATCAGCAATATGAGCAGATCTAGGACCAACATCAACAATACCAGTTTTATTAGCTCTAACCATAGAACCACCAGCAACACCTAAGACTCTAACATCTAATGAGTTAACATATGTTCTATGACCACCTAATACTGAATAGTCAACAGCAGGTCTACCATTTTTAATAACACCTATATTTGTAGTTGTACCACCAACTTCAAAGTAAACACCATTACTTGCTCTAAGATACATTAAAGCACCCATAACTGAAGCAGCAGGACCAGATAACATTGTTAAGATAGGACGTTTCTTCATTTCTGAAACTTCCATAACACCGCCATCGCCTCTCATGATCATTAAAGGAACTTTAACACCAGCGTCTCTAACAGCTTGTTCAGTTGAATTAGCTGTATCAAGCATCTTAGGTAAAATAGAAGCGTTAATTGCAGCAGTTTGAGTTCTAACTGCTAAACCGTATAATTTTGTAATTTCACTAGCAGCAGTTGATAATAAGCCTTTAGAATTAGCTTCATCAGAAACTAATTTTTCTTCTTTCATATTATCAACACCAAAGGCTTTACTAGCAACAATGACTTTAGCGCCTTCAGAAGTTAATTCATCAATGGTTTTATCAACACTTTCTTTATTGAAGTCTTTAATTTTAATATAACGATTACAAACTTCAATTTGTTTTTGGTTTCCTAAATCGATATTTGATAAGGCAGTTTGACGTTTAACTAGTAATCCACCTAGTCCGCCTCCACCCATACCAATAATACCAACTTTAGCAACATCACCTTCAATTAAAGCGTTTGTAGCTTGAGTTGTAGAGTGAGCAATGAAGATAACTTCATCTGGGGAAATGTTATTTTTTTGAATACATTTTTGGAAAGCATCTACTACACCTTGAGCAACACCTTTAGGATGATGGTGTGTAGTTTTAACTTGAGCTTCGCCAACAATTTTGTTTGTAGCATTATCTATAGCTACAGCTTTTGTATGTGTACCGCCAACGTCGATACCTATTCTAATATTTCTCATTTTTTACCTTTCTTTTCAAAAACAAGTAGCTAACCTGAATTAGCCAGCTACTTGTATGCGTAATATTAATTTCTTTTTTAACTAATAGACTTTTATTTTTTATAATGGCATTAACATTAAGTAAGCTAATGACATGATGATTGCTGTTAAAGCCCAACCCCAGGCGATATTTGTCTTAATATATGTCTTAGGTTCAAGTTTAGCATATGATAATGCCCACATACCCCAAGATTGTGTAGGACAAACTTCAGCAGTAATTGTAATAGGTTGTACATAGAATAAGACTAGTAAGAGAGGAGTTAAAGGTATACCAGTTGTAGGATTTACAGCGATAAATGTACCAAGTAATGTAGCAACAGCAATACCTGAACCCCAAACCATGAATGGACCTCTAAATAATGCTAATGGAGCTAAAACGATAGCGACAATTAACATAATCCAAGGATATGTATTAAGCCAATCAAATGCACCGGCTAAAGCTGATGAGAAGATATCACCACATAATTTTTGAGCAGCTGTGGAGAAACAGTTCATCATTAATAACATACCGATTAATAAAGCAACATCACTAATACCATGGAATAATGTCTTTTGAGTCATAGAGACGGCTTTTTTGTATGTCTTTAAGTTACCGGTTAATAATAAACCGAAGAAGATACCAAACATGAATCCTACAATAGGAGCGAATTCAGTAATTTTTGCTTCTTTAGGTAAGAATAAGTTAGGAATGACGCAGATTAAGGATAAGATGACAGGAATTAAAGGAACTATGAATGACCAGTTAGAAACAGGTTTTTCTTGTTCAATATTATCACCGTTATCATCAATTTCGAAATCAGAAGATTCTTCTTCTGCAGGCATTGCCCAAGCTTTGACTTTATCTTTAGCAACATAGTAGTTGAATAAGATATAAGCGATCATGATGACTACGTGGATAATAAATGCAACCCATGTAAATGTTGTGAATTTACCAGCAAAACCTTCGATTTGCCAGATGCCACTAAATAAAGCGTGACCAGAGAATTGAGAGACATAACCACCGTTTACATACATACCTGCAGCGACTGCAAACATATAAGAACCGACGGCGATTTTCTTACTAACACCGATGGAAAGTAAGATAGGGAGAATGATAGCACCCATAGCCATAACTGAACCAGGACCGAAGATGGAAGTGAATAAAACAGCTGAGACAATGGAAACTAAGACGACTGTAAGAACTTGTTTGTTACCGGCAAGTTCAACGACTTTTCTAATTAAAGCCTTTGCTATACCAGTATCAACAACAACTCTACCAAACCATGAAGCAAAGATAATGATAGCTGTTGTTGTACCATAACCGATAGGACCACTTGAGAATACGGTATTTAAATTACCGATAATGTTATTCCAAACAGATTGGAATGAAATGATCTGACCGTTTACAGCTAAATTAGTAACTGAGTAAATAGTACCAAGTACAAACCAAGTTAACGAAATAATTGTTAAGCCAATAATTAAGTTACCGCCCTTCATGCAGTAGTATACAAATGCTGCAAGGGAAAGTAATAATAATATGGCTAATATAATAGCTAATACTTGCATAATAATATTATTTGTTTTCCTTTCTATTAATAAAAATAAAGTTATTAGTTTTTAAAAGAATTAATAAGATCAACGAAAAAGATTTTCATTAAGAATAACTTATCAATTGAAATTGAAGATTATTTAACTCTGCTCATAGTTGAAACCCCTTTCACTTTATCTGCACATATATTTTAAATTTACAAAATAATAATTGTCAAGACAAAAATAAAAGCGCTTTTAGTTTTTATGTTCCTAGCATAAATAAGCGCTTACATTACTTAGTCATCAAAGTGTTTATAAAAAAGACTTATAATATCTTATTTTTTTATAATATAATTTTTTTAATTTTTAGAAAAAGGCTTAATTAAGGAATTTTTACAAATTTTTTAAATTGTCTTAAAAACTAGAAATATATGATAAAAAATTAATAATAATGGCTATTGAAAAAAAGAAAGCGTTTTTACTAAGATAGTAATAGGAGGTAAGAATTTATATGAATAAAATACCTAACAATGAATTTATTAAATTAGATTCTCCTAGAGCTTGGAGAACTTATACAGGTGGTAAAAGATTAGATCAAATTCATAATGCAAAATCTTGTTTAGATCCTCATTTTCCAGAAGAGTGGATTATGTCTATGACTGTTGCTAGAAATACAGGAAGAGAAGAATTTAAAGATGAAGGTATGTCTCATTTAGTAGATTATTCTAATTTATCATTTAAGGATTTAATTTTAAGTGACCCTAGTTATTATCTAGGGGATAAATTTTATTCTAAATATGGATCTACTACTGGAGTACTTGTTAAATTAATTGATGCTAGTGAACGACTAACTGTCCAAGTTCACCCAAATAAAGAAAAAGCTAAATTACTATTTAATTCTAACTATGGTAAAACTGAATGCTGGTATGTGTTAGATGATAGTCCAATAAATGGAATTAAACCTTGTATTTATATTGGATTTAAAAAGGGAATTACTAGAGAAATTTGGAAAGACTTATTTGATAAACAAGATATTCAAGGCATGTTAAATTGGATGCATAAAATACCTGTTAAAAAAGGAGAAACTATTCTAATTAAAGGTGGATTACCTCATGCAATTGGTCAATATTGTTTCTTAGTTGAAATACAAGAACCTACAGATTATACAATTAGAATTGAAAAAACTACTCCTCAAGGTTTTAAAATATCAGATTTTATGTGCCATCAAGGAATAGGCTTTGAAAAAATGTTTGATTGTTTTAATTATGTAGGAATGAGTGAACAAGAAGTTAGAGAAAATTATTTTATTAAACCGATTGAAAAATATAATGATTCTAATAATTTAATTACTACATTAATTGGATATGAATCTACTGACTTATTTAAATTAGACAAAATAGAAGTTAATAATAAAATTAACATTGAATCTAGTTCATCTTTTTCAGGAATTTATATTTTACAAGGAAAAGGGGTTATTTCTAATAGTAATTCATCTTTTGAAGTTGAAAAAGGTAATCAATTCTTCTTACCTTGTAATATAGGAAACTGGAATATAGTTAATAAAAATATTGATGAAAAGTTAATTGTTTTATATTTTAAAGGCCCTAAAGATTTATAAGAGTTGAAATTATTTTGTTATGTTTTTAAAATATAACATATGGCATATACAATTTACGACATTGCTAAATTAGCAAATACATCACCATCTACAGTATCTAGATATATCAATAATAAACCTCTAAAACCTGAAAATTATAAAAGAATAAAAGAGGTTATGGATAAAATAGATTTTAAACCTAATGCTATGGCTAGAGCCTTAGTTAGTCAAACTTTAAAAACTATTGCAATATTTACAACTGATATCAGGGTTCCTCATTTTGCAACTACTGTTTATGCATTAGAACAAGAATTTTCTTTAAAAGGATATCATGTTATTATTTGTAATATATCTACTGATCCATTAAATAGTTTAGATTATTTAAAAAGGTTATCTAATACTAAATTAGATGCAATTATTTTTGTTGGATCAATATTTAATCAATTAAATAATTCCAGTGAGATTAAAGAATTATTAAATGATCATCTAGTAATTATTGCTAATGGGGAATTAAATTTAAATAATGCTTTTTATTTAAAAGTTGATGATTCTAATGGAGTTTTTAAAGCGTTTGAATATTTATATAAAACTAAAAATAGAAAAAACATTATATATTTTAAAGATTCTTCTACTTCTTCTAGTAACTTAAAAGAAGAAGGTTTTATTAAAGCGTGTAAAAAGCATAATATAGATTATAAAAAAAGAATATATTCAAATGTATATGATGTAGAAACAGGTTCTAAAATAATAAAAGAATTAATAAAAAGTAATGTTCAATTTGATGGAATCATATGTGGAGAAGATTCTGCTAGTGTAGGTGTAATTAATCAATTAAAAGAAGAAAATATTAAAGTAGGAATTGATGTAGATGTTATTGGATATAATAATACTATATATTCTGAAATGGTATCTCCTAAATTAACTATCATTGATAATAAGTCTAAACTTCAAGCTGTAATTATTGTAGAAATGGTAGATGATTATATTAATCATAAAACAAAAATTGAATCTAAAGTTATTCAACCTGAATTAGTAATTAGACAAAGCGCTTAATTAAAAAATGATATATACCTGTAAATTTATTTTATGGGTATTTTTATTTTGCTATTGATTTTTTTAATTTATATTGTTATATTTTAATTGTAAAACCGGTTTTACAAGAAACCAGAAAGGAATAAAAAACATGCGTATTAAATATGAAGAATTATTAAAAACATTTGAGGAAATATTAATTAGTAGAGGCTTTAGTAAAGAAAAAGCTCATGCTGCTGCTGAAATATTTGCTAATAATTCATTAGATGGAATTTATTCTCATGGTGTAAATAGATTCCCTAGAGTAGTCTCTTATTTAGATAAAGGCGAGATTGATCCAAATGTAACTCCTACATGTGAAATCTCTTTTAATGGATTCCAAAGATGGAATGGTCATAGAGGATTTGGTCCATTAAATGCTAAATTAGCAATGGATAAAGCTTGTGAATTAGCAAGTGAATATGGAATTGGTATTGTTGCTTTAGGAAATAACAACCACTGGATGAGAGGTGGTAGCTATGGTTGGCAAGCTTGTAATAATGGATATATTGGAATTTGCTGGTCTAATACTACTGCTAATATGCCTGCATGGGGCGGTAAAGATCCTAAGATTGGAAATAATCCACTAGTTATGGGTGTTCCTCAATCTAATGGGAAACATATTATTGTTGATTGCGCTGTAAGTCAATATTCTTTTGGTAAGATTGAAATGACACGTTTAGAAGGTAAAAAATTACCTTTTGTAGGTGGATATGATGAAAATGGAAATTTAACAGATGATCCTGCTCAAATTGAAAAAACAGGTAGAGTATTACCTATGGGATATTGGAAAGGTTCTGGTATTTCTATTTTATTAGATTTAATAGCAACTATATTAACTAATGGTAATTCAGTTAGTAAAATCTCAACATTTAGAGATGAAGTTGGTTTATCACAAATTATGATTGCTATTGATCCTAAAAAAGGAAACAGTCAAGAATTAACTGATAGTATCATTAAAGAAATAATTGATGATGTTAAATCTAGTACACCTGTAAAAGAAGGTGAAAAAATATATTATCCAGGAGAAAGAGAATTATTAACTAGACAAGATAATTTAAAAAATGGTATACCTGTACTTGATGAAGTATGGGCCAATATACAAAAATGCATAAAAAAATAGAAACAGTTATATTTGATATGGATGGATTGATGTTTGATACAGAACATCTTTCTAGAATAATTTGGATTAAATTATTTAATAAATTAAACTATCCAGTTAAAGAAGAATTCTTTCAATTAATTATTGGATCTAATATTCATGATAGTATAGATTATTTTAATAAGTGTTATCCTACTAGCAAGTATTCTTTTGTTGAATTAAAAGATATTAAAAATAAAGAAATGGTTGAATATATCTTAAAAAATGGGGCACCTATTAAAAAAGGGTTATTTGAACTTTTAAAATATTTAAAAGAAAATAATTACAATATTTTACTTGCAACTAGCACATCTAAAAATCAAGCTTTAACTATACTAAATAAAGCAGATGTCACATCTTATTTTGATAACATGATATTTGGAGATGAAGTAATAAATAGTAAACCTAATCCTGAAATATTTATAAAAGTCGCTAATAAAGTTAACTCTATTCCTAGTAAATGCTTAGTATTAGAAGATTCTAAAAATGGAGTAAATGCTGCTTGTAAAGGTGGATTTAATTGTATTTATATTCCAGATACTATTTTCTTTAAACCAGATAAAGGTGTAATTAAAAAAGATAGTCTAGATCAAGTAATAGACTATCTTGAATTAAATAATTAATAATTTAAGATTATATGACTAGGATTATTCATATAATGTAATTTATCTTCATCAGTAGAGAGTTTAAAAGCTTTTTTAAACTCTTTTTTATGCTTTTTAATATCTTTATTTAGACGTTTTCCTAATTCAATTAGTAGATATAATGAAGTTAAATCATATCTAGTTTCATTAGATTTTAATAATTGATTGTACCAATATTCTAAATTAGAATTATTATCTAAACTAATTTGAGCATGTAGTTGAACTAATTTAGTACAAAATACTCCATTTGATTTTTCATTTATTAAATCTAATAATTCTTTAGTTTTATTTCTATCTAATTTAACTCCAATTCCATAATAATATGAATAGGCTAATGTTACTACTACTTGAATAGACCCATCTATTAAATTAGTGTAATTACAATATCCTTTTTCTAATAAATTTAAATACATTTTATTATCTATATCTAAATAAGCATAGGCTAATAATAAAAGAGTTTGATTTGTTAATGTATCTAGAGGATTTTCTTTTAAGTATTTATCAGCTAATTGTTTAGCTTTTAACTTATCTTTTTTAATTGTAGGAACTCCTGCACATAAATATGCAATATGATCTAGATTAGAAAAATATTTTTTAATTCTTAATTTAAATAATTTTTTAAATTCATGACTAGAACTAGTAGAAAGTAATAAATTACATAAGTTTTCTTCATTATTATCTTTTTTATATAATTGTTTAGCTACTTTATAGGC
>CAVFIT010000101.1:0-9474 GCA_963622735.1 Phocaeicola dorei
ATTATATAATTTTAAGTTTGCACTGTCAAGGGTTTAGTGCCAAAAACTTAAAAAGAAAAAGATTAGTACAAAACATACTAATCTTAATCATATTTTTTATTATTTATCGTTAATACTTAAAGCATAAATGAATAAGTGTATTTATTAACTTCAATATACTACTCAAAGTCTTTTAGACTAATAAGTCTATTATCTTTTCGAGATGCAATAAGCTCATCAAGTAAGTCTTTTAATTTTAAAGTAAATTGTTTTATACATGGCATCGTGTCAAGGTCATCAATATCATCAGAAGATATATAATATTCAGCCTCTTCTTTATCATCAGTAACTATACTATAAAAATCACCTAATTGTATTCTATTGAAGGAACTTTTAGTTGTTACTGAATAATGATATTTATATTTACAATTAGTTATTTGAACATAATAATACTTGTCTTCTTTGCTTATATAATAACAACCCTCAACAAAATAAGTTAATCCTTTTCTATCTAATTTCATACTCAATCTTGGACCACTATATTTTGTATCTTTAACTTTATTTGTTATATCTTCTACATATTTACCTAATTCAAAATTAACATCATCTAATAAACCATAATATTTTGAATTGAAAGAATCTTCTAAAGATTCATAGCATTCCACAACAAATTCATCAAATGGTTCACATTTTTCAAATCTATCAAAGATTGTTATTGTTGCAACACCATATTCAGAATGTTCTCCTTCTTTAATCACATATGCATATTTAATAGATTCATCTTCATCAATAAACTTAATCTCTACTTGAAAATTTAAATCTAATGGTGATACATCATATCGATAATAATTCTTTTTAACATCTAATTTAGTCATAGATTTAATATTCCTCCTAATTTACAACTTTATTATATAGAATAACTTATAACTTGTAACTGTACCAAATTTTCATTTATATAAAAAAGTATAAAGACTTCAGATATGATTCTTGCAAAAATTCTTCTCCTTATCTTTATACTTTCTTAATTTGATTATTTTTATTGTGAGAGTTATCCAACACCCTACCCACTTATTAATAATTCCTTTTAGATATCATATTTTGATTTACCAATATCAATCCTTATAACTGTTAAGCTAATATGATACTGTTTTACTTAAATAAATTAAGTTTTTTAATCTAACTTAATCATTATCTTTTTGAGATGCAATAAATTCATCAAGTAAATCTTTTAATTTTAAAGCATCTTCTTTCATATATGGGATTACTTCAAGGTCGTCAACATTATCAGAAGATACATAATATTTAACCTCACTATGATCACCAAATATCATGCTATACATAACACCTAATTGTGTTCTCATAAATGTACTCTTATTAGATACTGAATAATGATATTTGCCATTGTTATTAGTCACCTGAATATAATAGTATTTATCTTCTTTACTAATATAAGAACAACTTTCCGAATAATATGTTAATCCTTTACTATCTATTTTTGCACTACATCTTGGACCACTATATTTTGTATCTTCTATTTCAGCTGTTATTTGATCGACATATTTACCTAACACAAAGTCAACATCATCAAATAAGCTAGCATATGCTGAATTAACAGTGTCATCTAAAGATTGATAACACTCAACAATGAATGGTACGAATGATACACACTTTTTCATTGGTTCAAAAATTGATTTTGTTGTAATACCATATTCAGAATAATTTTGTTCATAAATTGCATATACATATTTAGTTGATTCATCCTCATCAATAAACTTAATCTCCACTTGGAAATTTAAATCTAATGGTGATGGACCATATTGATAATAATTCTTTTTAACTTCTACTTCAGTCATAATTTTAATATTCCTCCTAATTTCCAACTTTATTATATAGGATAATTTAAAACTTATAGGTGTACTAATATTTCATTTTTAAAAAAGAGCCTTTGTAAATTAATACAAAAGCTCATCAGGTGTAACTCCTAACAAATCAGCAAGTACTACAAGTGTATCAAGAGATGGAACTTTTCGATGTTCTCGATCTTTCTTATCATTTTGGTAATGATAAATAATACTGTAATCTTGAAGATCCCAAAGATTATCCAAATAAGCTCTACGAAATGCTTCATTAAACTTACTGTCATGACTTTGATTATACTCAGCAATACATCTCTTTAAATTACCTGCAAATTTACAAATATCCATTTTTTTCATAGTTTAATACCTCCATAATATTTACATCTTACCTATGAAAATAAGACGGACTTTTAAAGTCATTACTTTATATAATCCAAAATATTACTTAGTATTAAATTACACCAGTGACACTTTAACGACATATCAAGGTCGAAAATCTTTAATTTAAAGTAATATGAAAGGTCTTAACGACCTATCATACTACTAAGTGAAATTTCAAGTTTATTGCAGATAGAAATCAACTTATCAACAGTTGGTATAACTTCACCATTCTCATAATTGCAGTAATTTCTATAAGAAACTCCTAGATAAGAGCAAAACTCTTTTCTAGTCATTTCTCTTTCTTCTCTGCAAGAGAGTAGCTTTTCTCCAATAAACAATCCATAATTTTTTGTAGTTTTCATAATTTAATCCTCCATAATGTTATACAAGTGTACAAATCACTTGTGACTATAAAGTCATCACTTCATACTCAAACATAAAAGTTCCATTATTTAACTACAATTTTATTTTAATATATAGAAACAGTTTTATCAAGTTTTAATAAATTATTCCCTGATATATATATTATTTTTTCAAAATCATAAATAGTATATTTCATCACAAATACACTACCTACATTATTAAGTATTACTTTTAATTTATTCAAATCATAACTTGAATTACCTAAATTATCATAATACTTATAATAAGTAGATTCTAAAGCCATAATATATCCCGATGATTTTAATTCTTTAATCAATTTGATATATACCTTTTTATCTTTTTTATTTATTGTAGGCATATCAAACAATATAAACAAATAACCACTATGATCATTCATATTACTTTTGCATAATGGTTATTAAATCATTTTTAAATAAAAGATTAGATTGAACAAGTTTAGAATAAATCTCTTCTATCTTATCTTTATTACTTGAAACAATGTTTTCAGCTTCGTGCATACAATCACTTAAGAATCTTTGTTCTTCTTCATAATATTTAGAAGTACAAGAGGAATTATCAGAAAGTGAGATTGGAGGTAATTTATCAAATCCCAGCATAGCTGATTCTGTTAATAATTTATATAAATATCTAGCTCGTTCAATATCATCTGTTGCACCACTAAATGTATCATTAAGTATCTTTTCAGTACAAGCCTTACCTGATAAACAAACAATTATTTCATTCTTAACACTATTTAGATTAGTAATCCTTTTGTCATCTATGATTAACGGCCTATAATGACCTAAATCATCACCATATCCACCTAATGATATAATCCCATAATTATTATTAAGTACATAATCAGATATAAAATGACCTATTTCATGATAGGCAATAACTTGCTTATCATAATCATTCAATTCATTATATTTACCCTTATTAGTAATCTTCATAATATACGGATAATAAGTTTTATAAGATATATCATTAATTAATCCATCATTATAATCATTTTCAACAGTAGTTAATGTATCAATAATTGTCTCAAGAGATTGATCCTTAAAACAATAACACAATTCATTTAAATCAATTTTATTTAATGAATGAAAATGATTCTTACAATTATTAATTAAATTGTTTATTATCTCTATATTTGGTTTATCAATATCAATTTTATTATCACATAATTCTTCTAATATTATTTTTTCTTCTTTTATTTCTTGTTTTCCTTTAAATAATCCCATTATAGTTATTATATTCTTCTTTCTATATTTTATATTTAAAAATTTATTTATATATTTTACAAACTTTTCTTTTGAAATATCTTTGATAAGTTCTAAAGCATCAACTATTACAACAAAATTATAACAATTCTTCTTTAATTTAATGTTATCAATGTTTGATTCATCAACATTGACAATATTAATCTTTTTAAATTTGTTAATTATTAAGTTGAATACAACATCAAATGAGGCCTTATCTGGAATAGATAACAACAGCTTATTTAAATAGCCTTCATCTAAATCATAGTTTCCTTTCAAAGTTTCAATATAATCATTAACTTGTCTCAAATCACATTTATTTAAACAATAACACATATATTCTCCTAGTAATATATTTCTTTTAAGTATCTCTCAGTTTTCATCATAGACTCAAACTTTTTCTTTTTATATACTAATCTATCTTTTCTATTAGAGTTTATAACCTCAATATCTTCTTGTTCAATTCTATCAACTAAATCAGAACAATAATAGTTTTGATCTTGTCTTGAATGAACTGATAAATAAGGATCTTTATTATTATTTTTATTTATTTCAATATATTCTTCATAAGATACTTCTTTAACTGAAAATATTGCATCTTTTTTATCATGTTTTACTCTAGGTATAAATCTTGCAATACTTGCAGCTTCACTTTTAGAACAAGCTTTAACAGCATATGTAATTCTAATAAAATTGCTTCTTCTAACATGTCCACATTTTGTTTCCACAGCATAATATCTAGTTACATTTGTCATAATTGAAATCCTCCTTATTACATCATCTTTTTAGAGCAGTACTTTATATATCTGTGTATAAGATGATTAAAGTAATAATTGCTCTAAAGATGATGTTAGTTTAATTAAGTGTAAATAAGTCTAATTAAGTAAAATTAAGTATAAGTAAGTCTAATTAACGTAATATTTATTACGCCTTCATTATAACAATTAGTTGAATCTTATACCCTGTCTAAAATTTCAAAAATAAAGATTTAAATAATAAAGTTTAATGTTAATGTAATTATTTATTACACCTATATTGTAACTATTTATTAATCTACTAGATATGACCTAATTTTTCATTTTTGAAGCAATTAAAAAATCCTTTGTAAAAAACAAAGGACTTTTTTTAATTATATTTATTTTTTCATTTCGATCAACTAGTTTTAACGTCAAACAAAAGAGGGAATTCTCTTAATTCTTGTACTTATCTAACAAACTAATGTCTTAGAACTTTCTAAAATTCAAGAGTTATTGCTCCGCACAACTATTCTTATCAAGCGATTTATATCGTCTTAGAACCTTTCAATTTTGAAAGGTTATTGCTCGAAGAATCTGGAGGAGAAGAACCCGCTGTCTAGTCTTAGAACCTTTCAATTTTGAAAGGTTATTGCTCTTTAAAGGACAACTTATACAAGTATGTCCGGTCTTAGAACCTTTCAATTTTGAAAGGTTATTGCTCAAAACGACAAAAAAATTGCAAGAGAGATGAAGTCTTAGAACCTTTCAATTTTGAAAGGTTATTGCTCTATGAAATTAGAAATTAATAAAAATTTAATTGTCTTAGAACCTTTCAATTTTGAAAGGTTATTGCTCAGTCAATCAAAGATGTGTTCATCTTTTTGATGTCTTAGAACCTTTCAATTTTGAAAGGTTATTGCTCTAGTAGGGAAAATGAGAAGTGTCGGAATTGAGTCTTAGAACCTTTCAATTTTGAAAGGTTATTGCTCAAAGATTTTGGAGAATATATTTCTGTAGTTAGGTCTTAGAACCTTTCAATTTTGAAAGGTTATTGCTCAGGTATTAATATGGCATTTAAAGTCATTAAGTCTTAGAACCTTTCAATTTTGAAAGGTTATTGCTCGAGAAATCTGAAGGCGGACGAACGGGCATAAGTCTTAGAACCTTTCAATTTTGAAAGGTTATTGCTCTGTTCTAAGCATCATAGTATTCGTAAAATTAGTCTTAGAACCTTTCAATTTTGAAAGGTTATTGCTCTCCACGTAAGTGCAAAACACTAACATAACAAAACTTACCGGGTTAAATATGCTAAATAAATAATTTCTTATTTATATCTATATTTTAAACGTATATTAGTAAGATGTCAAACAATTTCAATAAAACCAACTTTCGATTTGCCATTTAATGCTTTTATAATAGATAATACATATTCTTTAATTGCATTCATTACTGTATATTTCTTATTATTGTATTTAATTTCTTTATACAATAAATTTATTAACTGAACTTTATATTCATTATCAAACTCTAAATCTTTAGTCTGATATACAAATATATCAACTATTTGTCTAAATGGTTCTATGATATCATAGGTAAAATTATAATTATTAGTTTTTGCTGTATGATTAATACCTATTTCAGTTAAATATCCATGAGATACTATTTCATTAGTTATAACTGCTGCAATTATTGCATAACCATAGTTTAGTTTCTTATTAATTATGTTATCATCTCTTCTATTAAATTTAGATCCAAATAATTTATAGAAATACTTTCTTGCTACAAAAGCTTCACATTTAGTTTTATTATTAATATCTATTAGTTCTAAATAATTACTATAAGAATTTTTCTTATCAAATAAGATTTCTATTACTTTTTCTTGATTAGTTATCTTATTCTTAATTATTTCGAGTGATACACTACTCTTTGTATCAATAGACCAGTTTACTTGTTTAGAAATAGTTTCAAATCTATTAATTGTACCATAATAAGGTACTATAAAAGCATTAGGTAGCTTTTTATTATTACATATAATTATAGGAATACTTTTATCAACAATATCATTAATTAAATTAGTAGTTAATGTAGTCTTAGATTGTATAATAACTAAACTTATACAATCTAAAGACTCATTAAATATTCCATTACTATTTTCTATAATAATATTATTATTTGATAATGTTAATTTAGAATCGCTACTTATAAATACTGTCTTCATTAATTTTCTGAATCTTTAAGATATTTATATTGATCATAGAATAAATCTCTAATAGTTAAATTCTTGTATCTTGCTAAATTATAGGCAAATGGGATTAATAAATATTTTATTAAATCCTTATCCGGATGATTTTTAACCAACTTATTGTAATCCTTTTCTTTTGCCTCTCCATTCTCTAATTTAATTAATTTAATAGGTACTTCTTTTAAGATAATTTTCTCTAAAATAAATACGTAGAAATCATAATAAATAGGTAAAACATTATCATTTTGACTTAGTTGTGGCTCTAGTTTGATATCATTTAGATATTTGCTAGCATTATTAATAAGGGTTAAATGTAGGCAATTATTTCTAATTATTTTAATAATATCTTTATTATTAAATATACAATTGCCATCCTTATCAAAAAATCTAGTCTTTAATTTCTTAATAGCCTTTTTATTATTATTTTTACCTTCATAAGCAGCAACAGAAAGATTAAATAATTTAAGTACCTTTGGCAAGCTGCCATAAACATCATCTTTATTGCCACATACCATTGAATAATCTCTTTCATAGCATTCGCATGCAATAGCAAATATAGAGTTAACGTTAACTAGATTTTTAACAGCTAAGTATATAATAGTATAGTATAATTTCCCTAAGGATTTTATTTTTTCAATTTCAATAGTATCGTCTAAATTTTCATTAGATAAATATATGTAATTAAATGATAATAATTTAATATAAATTTTATTTACAACATTTTGTTTATCTTTAACTTCAATAATAGTATCCGCAAATAAATTGTTATAGTATTTAATCAAAATACTATCTTCCATTTGATTTAATATTGATTTAACTAAACACTCACATTGAATATATTTTTGACACTCGATAGGGTCAATGTATTTAATAATATATTGAAACCTAATAGAATTAATAATATTATTTTTAATAAAGTTTTTAATTTTTAATAACTTTTTCTTTTTACTATCATTTGAATTCATAAATGATAAATAAATACTTTCAGAATTATAAGCGCCTAAAGAATTTAAAGCATCAATATATAATCCCTTGTACAATTCATATACCGATTCAATGTTATCATCCATGTTTATAACCTTAAAATCTTGCATATGAGACAAACTATTTATTATTCTTAGTTCAGAAGCAATCTGCTCCGCATTATTAAACAATTTATAATCTTCATTATAATCTAATTCTTGGGTATTCAAATTATTTAACTCAGCTGCTTTTGAATACATTTTATTTAAACTATCAATATTATCTAATTTATTAGTTAACGATGTTATAAGTTCATTTTTTTCTTTATTACTCAAGAAATATGATATAAAATAAATCAATTTTGAAAATAAACTAAAATCACTTGGCGAAACTTTCTTTAATCCTTCTTCAGAAATACTTATATTTGTATTTTCGTCAAATGAATTTTTTATTATTGAAACAACCTTAGTTTTTATACCAAAATTTGCCATTCTGAAATCGTTAGCAACTTTTTCATAAACTTCATCTTTTGCTTCTAATTTCTTTAAAATAGCTTGTTTTCTTAATAGTGGGATATATTCATCTATTGGTTTTTTAAAAGAATTATATTGAGCATTATTTTTTGTAGTATTCAACCACAAAAAGATCATAAAATCATAAACCGTATTGATTTTTTTCCTATATTTAATAAATTCTTCACCATTTATTTCATTACCAAAATCGTTATTTATAATATTTTCTCTTACCTTTTTAATATTTATGCCAATATTCTTACCTTTTTTCAAGATTGAATATTCATAGTAATCATTAATTAACTTATTGTCTATATTCTTGTTTTGTAATTGAGAAATGATCCATAAATTTCTCTTGGCATTTTCAGTAAAACTATCATTAATTTCGATTAATGACCTTTCAAATAATTCATCAATAAGTTTGGTTAAATCTTCAGGTAATATATTAATATTATTGATTTTATATAAAGCGTTCTTAATATTATATTTACCATCTGAATTTGAGCCACGGATAGAGCTATGTACTATAGAATTACGAACAAAGCATAAAATTCTTAGAACATCATAATTATATTTATCTTGTTCTTTAGATATATCTTCATTATTAATTAATAATTTAATTTCTTCTTTTTTATTTGCTATTTTAGTATCAACTTCATCATTATTTTGCGATTTCTCTTTTTTCAATTCTTTTAATTCATTATTGAGAGTTGTTAATTTATCACATTTTAATTTGTTAAATGGATAAAAATATAAATACCTGTCTTTAGCCTTTGAATTAAAATCATAAAAGTTCCAATCACGATTACGATCGTATTTTTCAATAGGACTTGAAAAATTGAAATTTCCTATAAAATCTTCTTCCATTTCATGATTTGTATCTCTTGCTAAATGGTTAATTGTATAAACAATATTATAATAATAAAGTGAGATAATTTTATTCATATCAAGGATGTTATATCCAACTTGAATATGAATCGTATCACTATATTCACCTTTTTGAAAGATTTCTTTTAAAATTGCTTCATTTAAGCTAATCGAATCAAACTTCTTATTTACTTTATTATTATTTATAGCTAAGTTTTGATGACTTTCAGGCAATATTTTACTATTAAGAATAAGTTTTTTATCATTTAAACTTATATCATATGTATATCC
>CAVFIT010000102.1:0-9329 GCA_963622735.1 Phocaeicola dorei
AAGCATCTTATAAATCTAAATATAAATAGAAAAAAGGCTGTGAAGCTCAATTTTTTTAAAAATTGAGTTTTTTCACAGCCCCTTTTTTATTGATATGAATTATCAAAATAATTCAATTAGTAGTATTGTTAATACAAAAATCCATACTATAATGATTTAAAAAGTAAGGTGAATATCTATGAGTAATGAACAATTATTTGATTTTAAGTTAAAAGAAGATGGTACTTATGAAGTATTAGAATCTGATTTTTTATATAAAGAATTATCTAATGATAAAGAAATAAGTGAAGATTTATGTAATATTATTATCCCATCTAACTATAATGGTAAAACTGTTACATCAATAGCTGAATATGGATTTAGTTGGTGTAAGAGATTAAAAAGTATTGTTATTCCAGGTAGTGTTAATAAAATAGGATATTATTCATTTATGGGTTGTGAGTATTTGAAGAATGTAATAATAACTGATGGTATAACATCAATTGATGATTAACCATTTATGGGATGTAAATAATTACAATATAGAGAGTATAGAAATGCGTATTACTTAGGAAATAAAAAAATCCTTATTTGATATTAGTTAAAGCTAAATCTATTGATATATCATCATGTAATATTAATGATAAATGTAAAATTATTTGTGATGAGGCTTTCCGCAATTGCCATAATTTAAAAAATGTAGTCATTCCTAAAAGTGTGAAGAAAATTGTTGTATGGGCATTTATAAATTGTAAAAACTTGACTGATGTAGTAATAGAAAATAGTGAAATTACAATAGAAACATATGCATTTTAAAATTGTATAAATTTAAAACATATAATGATAAAAACAGAACAATCAATAATGATTGATATATTTAAATGTACAACTATCAAATAGTTATATGGTATGAATTATAATAATAATTCAATTAGTGTAATTGTATTTGTTTTCAAAAATTATATAATGAAATTGTTAAAGAGCTTTGTTGAATGAAGTACATTTAAGGAAAATAAATATAAGAAATCTTTTAGTAAATATTTAAATTTAAATTGTTTAGGAGGTAGACTATGAAATTAATTTTATCAAGGAAAGGCTTTGATTCTGGGTACGGACAAATACCAAGTCTAATTTATGAGAATACATTATTATCTTTACCTATACCTGATGATAAAGCTAAAACTAAATATGAAGAATTAAATTTTAAAATTGGGGAAAAAACTTATAATTACAAAAAAATTTTAACTGATCTAAATCCTAATATTGAATATAATACTTGTCATTTAGACCCTGATATAAGAGATGATATTAGAGAAAATCCTATTCCTAATTGGGAACCTTTGTTTGGCCAAGAAGGTCCTGCCTTAAGTCACTTAAATAATCAAGGGATAAAAGAAAATGATATATTTTTATTCTTTGGATGGTTTAAAGAAACTGAAATTGTTGATGGTAAGTTTCAATATAAGAAAGGTGCTAAAGACTTACATGTTATATATGGTTATTTACAAGTAGGTAATAAATATGATACTTATGATGAGATTAAAAAGAATTTCCCTTGGCATCCTCACGCTGATGAATATGAAAAGGATAAGAAATTAAATGCTGTATATTCCGCAACTAAACAATTAAGTTTTTTGGAAGATTATCCAGGATACGGAACATTTAAATTTAATGATAAATTAGTATTAACAAAAGAAAACTTATCTAGATCTAGATGGCAATTACCTGAATGTTTAATGGGTAAGAAAATAACTTATCACAGTAAAAATAGTTATAAAGATGAATATTTTCAATCTGCCTGTATAGGTCAAGAATTTGTGGTAGTTGAAGATATTGATGATAATGATATTGATGATAATGATATAATGAAATGGATTAAGAGTTTGTTTGAAAGTCAAAAAAATAAAAATTAGATTATTAATCAAATAGATGAGTAGTATGAAAATAAAAATATTTCATACTAGATTTTATAAAGGAGGTTCGATACTATGGCAAGTTTTCAATATATCAAATTAGAGAATATTGCAAAAATAAAAAAAGGACAAATTTTATGCCGTATAAAAGATTCATCTAACTCAGATGACACAAAAAAATATAGATTATTAAGAGAATCCTATATAAAAAAAGGATATATAGAATATGGAATAAATCTTGCTAACTCAAGTATTAATATTGCAACTAAGGATGTGAATGATTCTATAAAAGATAATCTATCCCGAGTTGGTGATATAGTAGTTAGAACTAAGATACCATGTAATGCAGTTTTAATCGGAGAAGACGATGCAAATAAATTGGTTGATGCAGAATGCTTTATCATTAGAAATATAGATGAATCTATAGATAAATATTATTTACTTTCATATTTAAACTCTGATTTATTTTTAGAAAATTTAAAAGAAATACCAGAAAGTGAATCCGGTAAATTAAATGTAAAAGATTATATACAAATTAATGTTCCTATACTTTCATCAAGGTTTGAAATGGAACATATCGGTCAAATGTATAAGGAAATGATTTTAAAGAGAACTATAATTAATAAGATTATAACTTTAGAGGATGAGATAAATAATAAAAGGTTTTTGGAATTGGTGAGTGTTAATGATGAATTTAAGTAATGAGTATATCTTTTATTTATTTCTTGCAAAATATATAAAAGATAAATATTTTAGCGATATAGAAGTCAAAAAGAATGAATTCTTAATTAAAGTACTTGAAATAACAGATAATGAAATTAGTCTTGATTTAAACGAAAATGAATTATTATTTTATAAAGAAAGTTTACTAAATTTATATGAAATATTTAAAAACTGTCATAATCAATCAGTTGATAAATTTATATATGAAAAAGTAGAAGAGGTAGTTAGTAATTTAGATAACTATGTTGATATTGACAATTATTTATTATTAATTGATAAATACTCTAAAAATAGTGCAATAAAGGAATTATTAGAATTAAAAGAAAATGATTCAATCCTAACTATTACATCTAACAATTGTAATGAACTATCAGATAATATATATCTATATAATTTATCAATGTTAAATCTATCAAATGATTCTTATGAAAAAGCAATCATTTATATTAGTTTAGAAGAAAAATTATTAAATGATTTATCTAATTCAAATATTGTTAAAAATAATATTTATCCTCTTAAACAATATGACAAAATAATTTGCAAAACTAATACAAAAGAATCTACTTCTAATCCATTTAGAAGTATAGAATTTGCATTTAAAAACTTAAAAGATAATGGTAAAATTGTTGTAATAATTGAAGATAAGTATTTATCAGATTTTAATTATTTCTTAAACAGAAAATCCCTAATTGAAAATAAATTAATTGAATCAGTAGTTAAGGTAGATGATGAATACTTTATAGTTTTAACTAATGCTTGCAAAACAAGTGTCACTTTTGCAAACCTTGATAATCTTCTTGTTACTAGGCCTTATTCTATTAAATGGCAATTAAAAGAAATTAAAGTTGAGATTAAAAAAGTTATCTGTAAAGAAGAAGATTTATATATTAGAAATATATCTTATGATAAGCTTGATAAAATCTTAAATGATGATAACTTATTTTATAAATATGTATCAGCTAAATTGGATTGTATAAAATCATGTGGTATTGAATATAATACTAAAATTATAGAAAAGAAATTATTATCATTGAATCCTAAAATTTATATTGATGAATACAAAAATGAATTTAAAACATTGGATGGATTAATGAATAATTTAAATGAAAGTTATTCAAAATTAGAGAAAATAAATAAGAAAAGAAGACTTTAATTTATATTAAATAAAAAGGGGATGAAGAAATGAAAATAAAATCATTGGTATTAAATGATATAGGACATTTAATAGGTAGAAGATATTTTGATTTAGATACAATCGAAAACAAAAATATTGTTTATGTAGAAGGGGAGAATGGTTCAGGAAAAACCACAATATGTATGTCGATTGAATTTGCAATTTATGGATCACATTTAAGAAGTGAAAATGAACAAACATATGTGTTGCTTGTAAGCGAATTAATTGGTACTAAAGATTTTAAGAAGCCCTATATAGAAGTATTAATAAATATTGATAATATTGATTATATTTTAAAAAGATCTTGGATTTCTGATAATAATGAATTAGTAGAAAACTTTGAAATCAAATCAAATGATACAATGTTGAATGAGAAAGAGTCAAATTTAATATTAAATAAGATATATGAAGAAATGCCTTATAATTCATTTTATTGGAACACTGATAAAATCATTGAATTAGCTAATAATTCAGAAAACTTAAAATCTTTAATTGTAAATCACTTTGATACTGATTTAAATAATAATATAGAACGTAAGAAATTATTAAATCAAATTATAAGTGATGCATCAAATCTATTAAAATCATTTAATATAGGTAATTTATCTATAAGTAAAGAATTTGAAATCATATTAAAAGGTAATGAAGAAGAAAATATTTATCCATATTTATCATCTTCTGATATACAATTAATTAATTATGTAATAGTTTATTCTATAATAAAACTATCAAAGAAAGAAGGACTAGTTATATTTGATGATCCTTGTTTTGAGATGATTATTAGCCACTCAACTTTCATGTATGATGTTATAATACCAAATATATCAAAACAGGTTTTATTATTAAATCATAAAAGGATTATAAGATGTCTTCCAAATTTTTTATCTAGTTATAATAAAAGGATTTACAAAAGATATTCATTAGACACTATAAAGTTTGGTAAGTTTTTAGATGAAGAATTAGAATGGTATATTTTAAATGTTGAAGATAATAAAGCTCTAATTATAACTAAAGATGTAATTGAGTTTATGCCTTTTGGAAAAACAAATAGATATATAAATTCTATAGTAAGAAAATATTTAAATGAAAAATTTGTTGATTTAGTGTTTGATGAATTAGAAAAGACAAGAATTGTAAGTCAGGACTTAAAGCTAGGAGATAATAAACTAGATAAAGCATTTATTTTATCACTTGAAGAATTTAATAAATACTTAAGTGTACTAGGTGTTGCAAGTGCTAAACCTAATACATATATTAAACAATTTAGATTAGATTATAATTTTCCACTAAAGAAAATAGAATTAGAAGATGGTAATTTAATTTATGAAGATCCATATTTAGATTACTGGTTAAGAACTAGTTCAGAGTTTGAAAATCAAACATACATTATTAAATCTCGAAGTGCTGATTTATGTTTAAGAGATGTTGAGTCTAATAGTGGAATTAGAGTTGCATGTGTAATTAAATTATAGGCTAAATTTAAAAGTCAGGGTTATAATGATGAGGGATGCAACTCTTTTAAAGTATTATTTAGAAAAAGAAGAACAAGAAATAAAGAATAAATTAGATATTCATTATACTAATTATGATAATGGATATTATATAGGACCACCATCTAATCTATACATGATATTAGTTAAGGTTATAAATAAAGATATGGATTCAATATTGATTCATTCTAATTGTGTTTATATAAATCATTGTGTAATGAAAGATTGTAAGAATTTAGAAGATATTGTTATTCCCAAAAGCGTTAAGTATGTAGCTGAGTTTTCATTTGAGGGTTGTTCTAATTTAAAAAAGGTAGAAGTATTAAGTGAATTAACTAAGTTTAATTATGAATGTTTTAAAGGCTGTACTAATATTTTTGGAAATGTTATTTATAATGGTAAAAAATTCTATAATATGGGATTATTGTTACCTAAAGAAGACATTATTAAAAAGGCTACTATCTATGATAATGCTTATTATATTGGTACAAAAGATAATCCTTATTTAGTATTGTTTGAGCCTGTTAATGAAAATATTTCATCAATTACATTACATAAAGATTGTCTCATTTTGTCTAATCTAGCTTTTTGCAAAATACTAAAAGATATTAAATTAAATGATAAATTATTAGTTATAGATTGTAAAGCATTTACTTGCTGTACATCAATAACCAATATAAATATTCCTTCTAGTTTGATTAAAATGGAATCACATGTCTTTAGTGAGTGTTATGATCTTGAATCAATTACTATACCTGAAGATATTCGTATAATAAGAGAATATACTTTTAATTGTTGTTATAAACTAAAGAATACAATAATTAAATCAAAAGACTATATTATTGAAGATAAAGCATTTGATTCTTGTGAAGATGTAGAAGTAATATCTTGTAATTAGTTGATTAATAAACTTTATAACACTATTAGTATTAATTTTATAAATTACTCTTTTAATTTGTTTAATATAATGATAAAACAATATTAAGAGGTGGTAAGATGAAAATTATAAAGGATAATAAATTATGTTTTAATAAATTAACTAATACATTAATTGTAGGGTCTACAGGTTATGGTAAAACAGTAATGTGTTATAAATTAATCGAATATTGTATTAATAATAATTTAAAGATAGCGTTAGTAGACCCTAAAATAATTGAATATTTAGAATATAAAGATTATAAGAATTTATGTTTTAAGATTGCTAATGAAGCTAGTGATATGGATGCTCTAGCAGACTATATTACAAACTATTATTCAAATGAAAAACTATATGTATTTATAGATGAATGTGCAGAAGTTGTAACAACTTCTAGAAAGTTAATTGATGCGATCAACTTAAAGAAAGACAATGTATGTGTAATTGCATGTACTCAAAATCCATATTTCTTGAAAACTGGTGATATTAATTCATTTGATTATGAGATCGTATTAAGATTAGGATATAGATTAGAGGGTAGACTTGAAACTAAATTAGATACTATAACTTTTAAACCGGGTGAATTTATAGTTAAAGATTTAAATACAAAAGAAGAAACTGATAAAATTAATTCTTTAGAAATAGAATAAATTATTAATATCGATAAAATATATACTATTTTATACCTTGAACATATAAAAAATAACAAAACTATTGACTTATGCATTTAAAGCCTTATAATATAATTGTAAGGCTTTTTAGTAAGTTCGTTTTTAAATACAAGGGGGTTAAACAATGAAAATTAAATTAAAGGATTTAGATATTGAGTTTGTATCAGGTCAAATTCAATCTAGAGTCGAATATAAAGGAGTAGGAGATAATACTAAAAAGGTATTAAGTATAGTTCCTAAAGCTATTGAAAATGGATATTTAAATCATGAAAATTTATCATGTTTTAACATACTTGATACAACAACTAATATTAAATTATCAGTTGCAGGTGATATTATAATGAAGGTTACTACTCCATATGATGCCTGCCTCATAGAAGAGAGTGACTCTGGCTTATTTATTCCTTCATTTTGTATCAAAATGAAAGTAAATGATCCAAGAGTCAATCCATATTATTTATTGTCTTATATTAATTCTAGTAGTTTCTATAATGTAGTTAAAGCTCAATCTGTAGGTGTCTTAGTTAATATTATTAATATTTCTAAAATTAAAGAAATAGAAATACCACTCATTCCACTTGAAGAACAAGAAGTAATTGCAAATAAATATATAAATACTATAGAAAAAATTAAAACAATGAAAGAAATAATAGCTCTAGAACATGAATATTATGACTCTTGTTTTAAAGAATTGGAGCATGAATAATATGAATGATTTAGATTTATTGATTTCATTAAAAGTAAAATCTGTTCTTCCTTATTATGGATTCTCTTTAAATGCGATTTGCTTATTATTCTTAAAATATCTAAGGGTTAAAGAATATGCTGCTAAATTTAATGAGTCTCTAGATAAGGATAAGTTATCAATTAATACAGTACATGAGTTATTAAATAAGGTTGAAGAAGAAAATGGTTTAAAGAAGAATGCGCTTAAAAATGCATTTTTTGATATATCTTTAAAAATAACAAATCAAGAGATTATAAAATATTTAAAGACTGATTTAATAGAATATAGTAAACAAGAAAAAGAAGATTTAATCTATAATATAATTTCTTTTGCAGATAAAGATACATCAAAAACTAATATTTATACTACAAATAGAAGTTTAATAACTTTAGTAGATAAGATTCTTGATGTTAAAGAGAGTGAATCTTTTATGAATACTTTTTCAGGTTTTAATATAGCTTCTATAAATATAGAGGCAGAGAAGTATTTAGGCTATGAGTTAGAGGTGAGTGTATATTCTCTCTCTTTACTTATTATGATTTTTTTGAACAAGAAAAATATTAATATATCAAATGATGATATATATTTGGTTTCTAATATTGAAAAAGTAGATAAGATATTAACTGATGGACCTTGGGGAGTATTTCCTGATAAGTTAAAGTATATAGATAGATCAAAGGTAAGTAATAAGATGGAATATCATAATATTGATATTACTATCAATGCGCTAAATGATAATGGTAAAGCTGTAGTTGTGGTACCTAATAAATTATTAATTAGTGATACATATAAATTATTAAGAGAATCTTTAGTAACTAACCATTACTTAGAAGCTGTAGTAAGCTTACCTGTATTAAGTAATCAAACGCTTGTAAATCCTTATTTATTAATATTATCTAAAAAAGATAATAAGGAAGTTTATTTTGTAGAAGGAAATAGAAAAGAATTCTATATCCAAAACAAGAAGGTTTATAATTTAACTGATGAAGGTATTGGTAAAATACTCCAAGGAATAAGTAAAGAAACAAGTTGTTCTAAACGTGTTAGTATAAGTGATTTATTAGATCAAAAGGATATGTCTTTATTAGTGCCTAATTATGTTTTTGAAGAAAAAGATGAAACATATTCTAAAAAAGAAGAAATTGAAGAAAAATTAAAAAAGTTATATTCTAAATTTAATGATTTAATTAACTAGGGGTTATGATTAATTATAAAATAGGGACGAGATTACACTTGGTAATTTTGATGATAATGATAAGAAAATAATATTAAAAACATTAGTTAATAATGGTATTAATTCTTGCACATATCAAAATGATATGTTATGTGATGATACTTATGATTATATATTTAACCATCACATTGTGATCTTTTAAGATATTTAAAAGAAGATAATACTAGAATGTATTGGCTTAGAACTCCTGACAATTTGTCTATGTCTAGAGCCTTATACGTTTATGATGATTTAAGAGTACATAGTAGAGGGGTTCATACGGATTTTAATATAAGAATTTCTTGTTATATAAAAATAGGAGGGTAAATGTTAGGGGCAATAATAGGAGATATGGTAGGTTCTAATTATGAATTTAATGATTCAAATAAACCTACTGAAAAAACTTTAAAATTAATGGATTTATCAAATAGAATGACTGATGATAGTTATTTAACACTAGCGGTAGCGAAAGTTTTAACTAAATATTATCCGTTCAATTTTAGCGAGGAAGAACAGATAAATA
>CAVFIT010000103.1:0-8809 GCA_963622735.1 Phocaeicola dorei
AATTAGGTCTATAATAGGAGTGATATGATAGGGGAGAATATCATAGCGGAATTTACTTAAATAATTCAGGAAAAGTTAAGGAATAAATTTAGTTATTGTAATACTATTTAAAATTATAATAAATTATATTAAACTATTTAAATAAGGTTATATTAATAAGGAGGTTAATTTATGACTAATAGGGAGAAACAATCAATTTATTTAGAAGCTTGTAATGTGTTAAAGAGTGAGTACAGGACTAAATTTACATATAGTACTATATTTGATGGAGATTTTTCATTTAATAAGGAAGATGATACATCAATTAATGAAATTATTTATGATATAGATTTCTTTAAAAATAGATTTGATATCAATGAAGAAGAGGCAATCAATCTTATTAATAGTTTAATTAAGAATGAAAAGTTAGAACAAATAGATACAAAAAAATATATATCAGTTCGTAAATGTTCTTTATGTGGAAAGAAATTCGATAAATATGATGCGTTAGGAAATAACACGATATGTCATAATTTTGGTGATGGGTCAAAATATGATAAACAGACATTAGATATTGATTTATGTAACTCATGTTACGACAACCTTGCAGAGTATTTACTATTGAAAATGAGAAAACCAAAATTAATACATGAATCTAATCTCCATTTATATTCTTCTAATGAATCAAAAGATGAATTAAAGAATAAATATAAATTAAGTGAAGACGAAATAGATGATGTTATTCCGTTTTAATTATTAATATAGGTAATATATGAATAAGAAAGATTTAAAAATAGAAAAAATTACAGCTACTAATAAGAAAGAATATGAAGAACAATTAGCTAATATAATAGATAAGGATTTTGATATTCTTTTATTTAGTTATAAAACATATCTTCCAATTAATCATTACAGGAGTTATAACTCACTTCATGAGTTATCAGATGAAGACTTAAGGGTTGATCTATTCTTACTTAATGATGATCAAAAACAAGTTGATATTCTAAAAGAAGAATTATTAGATTTAAGTAAGAAAGTATCTAAGCCTGTAATTATTATGAATGAGGAATCATATGTTGGCGCAATCTTTGCATCATACGCAAATTACTTTGCAAAAGAAGACGAAACAGACTTTATGTGGACTACAGGTCCTATCTTGAGTCTTGGATCAAATGTGGAAAGAAGTGTATTTTCTAAAAGAGATATAGAAGAATTTAAAGCTATTAACTATAAAGGTTTAAAATTAGGACTTGATGCTGGACTAGGTGGATATGATGAGGAAAATCATATGGCATATTATAAGATAAATAAAGGCATTGATTGTATTATAGAATGCGTAACTGCTAAAGTTTGGAGATATTAAATAATTATTTTGTAATTAATAATATATAAAATATACTGAAATTAAATAATTGATTTCAGTATTTAAAATGACCGAATAGAAAGTTCATAAAAAATAAAACAAAAAAAACGATTGATAAATATTTCTCTATATGATAAAATATAATTGTAAAAAAATCACCGGTGAGAAAAATTGAAAAGAAAAAAGGAGAAAAATTATGGAAAATAAGAATATTGTTTTATTAAGAAATCAACCAATGATTAATGTACATTATGATAACGTGTTTTACACAAATCAATGTGAGAATTTAGAAGATTATGTGGTTGTTGATGTTACTTCTCAATGCTTAAAAAATAAAGAATTTATGAAAGAACATCCTACATTCGCTCGCGATCTATCTCCTATGTATATAGGTCCTGTTCTTAGCGAAGATGGTGTAGAATATAAAATATTTGAAATTTATTGGCAATGTTCTAAAGTTTACCCATGTCATGACGATAATGGAAGACCAAACGAAGAATGGTTTAAGTGGAGAAATGAATGGTTTTCTAAAGAAACTATTTCAAAAGGTCAAAAAAGAAATCCAAATGAATCTTTAGGTTATAGACATGGAGACTGTTTATATTCAGCTTATTATAATAAAGAAAAAGGTGAATATGAAAAAATGGATTATATTACCGCTCGTAAGAAAGTATACTTTAAGGAATACGCAAAATTAATTTATAATACTGAAAGTTTTAAATGGTTAAAAAGTTTAGTTGATGAAGGTAAGAAATTAGCTCTTATTGATTACGATGCTTTTAATTATTATAGTGATTCTGCAAAGAAAAAAAGATTTGAACAATATAAAAATAAGAAAGTTTCCACATCTTTAACATTGGATGATTTCATGAGAGTAAATACTATGAAGGATGTGTTAAACTTTAATTTCCCTGCTGGACATGGAGTAGTAATTAAAGCTTTATTACAAGGTGATTTAAAGGTTGACGAAAATGGTAACGTTATAGATGTTTCTAAAATATTAGAATAAAAAAAGGAGGGTTAAGTGATGAAATTCTTACATTTATCAGATTTTCATTTAGGTAAGGTTATAAAAGGAGTGGATATTTCCCATTCCATTTCCCTTGCCTTAGATAAAAGTATAGATGTTATGAAAGAAAATAATATCGATTTGGTTGTGGTATCAGGGGATATGTTTAATGAAGATGCTACTGAGGAAGGGAAAAAGGTGTTTAAAGATTATTTAGATAAATTAATATCTAATAATTTTAAAGCTATTATGATTTTCGGTAATCATGATAAAATTGAAAACATTTCATCTTTAGATTTAAACGAACTTAAGAAGAAAAATATTTTCATCTCATCACAAGTTTTAGATGTTCTTAATCTAATTAAGATAGAAGATACTAATTTTTATCCTTTAATTAATTGTGATAAAGATGAAATAAGAAAGATTTGTAATGAACTTAAGAGGGGAGTTAAATCAAAAGATTGTTATAATTATTTATTTAATGAAAAATTAAATATAAATGAAAAAGAAAATAATGTATTACTTTTTCATAGAACAGTTAAAGATTTAGATGTATTTAATACATTTAAAAAATTTGATTATGTAGCTTTAGGTCATGTTCATAGTACTACTAATATTACTGATAAAGTTAGATATGCAGGGTCAATTGTTGAATTTGATTTAAAGAAATTAAATAGCAAAAGAGTATTTACTATTGTAGATACTAATACTTTTACGATTTCAGAAATAAAATATAATATTTAAGGGAGGTATTTAAAAGGAAAATATTAAATTAGAAGAGGGTAAAAATTTTATCTTTTTAGGTAAAATTGATGAAGAAAATCAATATATAGAAGATTTAAAAAATGATTTAATTGCAGAATGTGTAAGGATTAATTCTCCAATGTTTTTAGTTGATCTTGATGAAATATATTATGAAGATTATAAGGGTGAGGGAAACTTAAAGTTTAAAATCTGTAAAGATTTAGATGATGTTAATGATTTAGCAGATTTTATTTCAAAGCTTGAATTTAAGGAAAGAACTTTTTTATTTGTTTCAAATTATAATGAAATTGTTTGTTCTAATGTAAAACTAATGAATATAATCAATTCAAAAAAGGATAATTTAAGGGTAGTTGTATTTTGCGATCAACCATCTAAATTAAATAAAGAAGATGTTTCCTCATTTGATTATGCAATGCAATTAGATTTCACTGAATTGTGTGATGATTTTTTTGGCCTAGAGTTAATTGATTTAACTGATTGTGATGAAGATCATTATCCAGCAATTTATGATTTAAATAATATAGGAAGTGCACTTAGAGCTTACTTAAATCCTTTTGTTTTATTCGATCTGATTTTTTATGATGGCAAACTTTTTAACAATGATATAGATATTGAGAAATTATTTCCGGGATTTTATAATTATTTCACTTCATTTCACCATCCTATACAATACGAAGATTTGCTGTATAATTATAGAATTAACTTTTTTTCAAATGCAAATTTAATTACAATATTTGATTTATGTATAGATGTAAATAAAGATGCTCTAAAACAACTTCACAATTCAACATATGATTCACATGAATTTTCAAGCTTTACGCGTGAACTTTTATTATTAGATGAAGAAAGACTATATAAGTTTTTTGATATTTATTATAGATTTGCAAAAGACTTTTATAAAAAAATTAATTCTTTTTGTTCATTAAAAGAGTCTATGTATTATCTAGATTCATTATCATATGAAGTTTTATGTGCATGTAGTAAATACTATTATTCAATAAATGATATTGAAAAAGCTAATTTAATGCTATATTTAAGTATATATGCATTTGTTCGTAAATATTTCAAACCACGTTATTGTTATTTGTTACATCATAATAACTATGAAAAAGGTTTTGGTGAAAGGTTTTTTAGAATATTAAATGATTTTAAAGAACATTTAAGTAGTATAAAAGATTACATTTATAATGATTGGTGTTCTATGTGTCCTAGAATTACTTATTTCATTGGTAAATATTATTTACATTTAAATGATAAAAAGGAAGCTTATTCTTGGTTTAATTTAGGATCTAATTTAAATTATGAGGGTAGACAATCAGATGAACCATTTAATGAATTATCGAGAAATATGTATGAAAAAGTATTATTATTACTTGAAGATAAGGATTATGTCGGTTGTGAAGAAGTATTAAATACTTTCCCATTAAGAACATTTAGACCTTTACCAATTGAAAGTGAAATTATTCCAAATTATATTAATGAAAATGATTTAGAAGAAGTAGAAGATTATAAATTTAAATGTTATTTAAATTTTAATCCTTCATTTAAAGATGTTGATGTTTATTTAGGATTTCAATATTTAGATGAAGAACAAAAGGAAGAATTTGAAAGAATTCTTAATAAGAAGATTGCACAAGCAAATAATGATGAGGAGGTAAAACTATTAGAAAGACTAAAACATCGTTTAACTGATGAAGACTGGGTAATTCCTGATTAATTTAAAATTATTAAAAATATTACTATCTCAATTAAAAAGTTATCAATATTAATATTGATATAGTAATATGCTAGTTATATCAATGATAGTTTAGTCACTTAATTATGTGTTTAATATATCCATAATATAGATATAACTAATATATTACAACAAAATAACAAGTATAATGTTTAATAATTAATAGGAGGAATAGGGAAATTTATGAAGAATTATATTGAAAAAATTGCTGTGTGCGGGAATAACAACAGAAGAGAAGTTATTATTAAGATATTAGAATCTCTAAATATTAATTATAAAATTGTAGGTACAACTACTAAAAATATTGTAGTATCTTTTAATGAATCTAATAATAGAATTGTTATTGGAGCACATTATGATGCAGCTACAGAGGTATGCCCTGGAGCAAACGATAACGCATCTTCATGTGTTATATTACTTAACTTAATTGAAAGTTTTAAAAATACAAACTTAAGTATAGATTTTGTATTCTTTGATAAAGAAGAACAATTGTTTATTGGAAGTAAGGAATACATAGATATAATAGGATCTTCTAATATTAAAACTATGATTAATTTAGATATGTGTGGTTTAGGTAATAATATAGTTATTCAACATAAAGATTATATATTAGATGACTTTAATGATTATTTATTTATTTAAATTAATTGAAAGTGATATAAATAATATCATTAAAATATGTCCTGGTGGAGATTCTGTTTCTTTTGAAACAGTCGGTATACCTACCTTATTCATATTTAATTCAACTGATAATGATTTAGAATTATTTAAAAAGTATGATAAATCATATGGTATTGATATGAGTATATTAAATGCTGATTTCTTAGTAACTATGCATAAGGTTACTGATACTGTTGATACGTTTGATGAATCAGGAATGGTAATGATTTATGACCATTTAAATAATAAATTAAAAGAATTTGAGAAAGTAGTTAAAGAAGAAAAACTTAAAAATGATGATAATCAATATGTATATTTAAATTTAAAATAGCTGTAAAATATAGTAATTAAAACTAAACATTTCATTCATTAGTTATTAATGTTATAATTAAAGAATCAAAGGAGAAAAAGAAATTATGGTAGAAGGAAGAGAAGAAAGACAAGCATTTTGGAATGAATTAAGAAGAGAAGTGTTAAGTAGAGGTACAACAACTGTAGGCGTTGAACTTTCACTAGATTCTATAAATGATGGTGATTATTGTTATTCACTAATTAAATATAGAGGTGTTCAAGATAATATCAAGGCAGAATGTAGTATTTCTGCAGGACATAGATCAGCACATCCTAAATGCGTATTTTTATGGGTTAAGATTCTTGGTAATGAAACTGAAAGAACAGCTAGAGGAGAAGCTTTAAGAACACTACTTAGCGAGAATGGATTTGAAGCTAATGTAGAGACTGATGCAAAAGATTTTGCAAAAGTAATTATTTATAATACTCATTCAACTATTAGTTCAACTAAAGAAGAAGATGCAAATAGTACTGCAGATTTATTAATTAATATTGAATCATATTTACATAGAATCTAATTATTATATTTATGACAAATAAAGATGAATTATATAAATTAATAGATGAAAATACGAATATAGATGTTATTAATGGCGTATATGAATATATTAATGAAATAAATAAGGTTAGCACTAATCTAATTCAAAGAAAATTTAATCTTGGCTTTAATAGTGTTTATAAGATTATTAGTTTATTTGAAATTTATGGAATAATTTCGCCTTATAATCATGAACAAAGAAAAATCATTGGTACTTTAAGTGATTTAGAGCAATTAATAATAGATATTAAAGAATACTTAAATGTTAATCTTAAAAAAGAATAAGTATTTAAATGTGATGAAAAAGTTAATTAAATATTTTTAATAAAAAAGGATAAAAAGAAATTATGACAGAAGCAAGAAGAGAAGAAAGACAAGCATTTTGGAATGAATTAAATAATGCTTTAAACGGAAGTAGAATAAGTGCTAAATCACCAAAGCCAGGATGCGCAGATATTAGATATGAAGGAATTCAATCTTGTATTAAGGTTGAAGGAAATCTTTCAAGTAAAGGAGAACATCCTTGTTTATCTAAGATATGGATTAAGTTTACAGATAATGATATAAACTTAAGAAATCAAAGAGCCAATGATTTATTGTCAGTTCTTAGAAATGATGGTTTTAGTGTAGCGATTGATTCTCGTGAAGCTCAAGGGTTTGCTAAGATTATTATTCTTGATACACATTCAACAGTTAATACCAATCATAATGAAGATGCAGTTACTACTGCAGATTTATTAAGAAGAATTGAATCTTATTTGGCATAGAATATAGGTGGGAGTTATGAGTAAAAAGAAGTTAGATAATCAATCATTAAATTTGGTAATGAACACATTTTCGGGTAGGTATGTAACCGAAAGAGGTAGTCGAAATATTGCTCATGAAAATATGAATTTCTTTAAACCAGATAATTATGACAAATTCTTTTTATGGTTTAATTCAAATGGTAATATTCCTGAGAAATATTTAGATTATGATGGTAACATAACTCTAATGATGGTTACAAATTTTGCAAATGAAAAAGATAAATTTAGAATTTTAGCATTAGCTAAAAATTGCCATATAATTCCTGAAGCAACAATTACAGCAAGAAATATTGATGAAAAAAATGAAATACATAATAAATTTTTAGAAAGATTCCCCCGTATTGATTACGGAGCAAATACTTTACAAGGTATTTATTCGGATAATTCATATAAAGGAGAACATGACTATTATCATTTTACATTTTGGACTGAATCAAGTAATATTTTTGTTCCAGAGAATGAGACTTTAACTATTACAATAAATAATATTGAAAATGCTGATATTAAACAAAATATGTCCAATGAATCAATGAGAATGTATATTAATGATAATAGTTCTTTTAATCAATTAGTGACTAATATAAGATGGTTACCTTTTGACAAGAAAAGTAATATTATTCCTCACTTTAGTAGAAATAGTAGTAATTATAAGAATGATACATTTTTTACAATGACTGGCAACGAAAAAGATGAGCTGACTTTGTCTAATACTATTTCCTATAGTTTAAAAAATTCAAACACATTATTAGAAAATTTTATTAGCACTCTCACTAATAAAACTATTAAAAGTAATAATATTGAATATTCAATTCAAAGGGAAGATAAACATGTTGACTTATCTTTAACTATGGATGATTTTACTATGATTATTGAAAATAAAATAGATTCATTTATAGTTGAAAAAGGCTATGAAACAAAAGCTGATTTAGAAAATAAAGTCAAAAAAACATATAAAGAGTATTTAAATGATGGTAACAAATATGATTCAAGTTTATCTGAAAAAATTGTTAATAAAATAAATTCGTTACTAAATGGTATTGATGAAAATTTTAAATGCTGCCAACTTACAAAATATTATATTCAATCTAAAATTGATGCGATTATAAATCATAGAGAAAATTTTGACATATTTTATTATTTGCTAGTTCCAAACTATGCAAAAAATAAATTTGTAAGCGATGATAATGGATTTGTTATTGGATGGAATTACAGCAATAAATATAAGCTTATTACTTATAATGATTTATATAAAATATTTAATATAGTAGAAGAATATAGCTATAAGGATGACATTCTTAAAGAATTTAAAATGTTAGCGTCAGATATAGACGATTCTGATCAAAAAAGATTAATATATGATTTTTTGAAAAAGGCAGGTTTATAATTATAGAAAGTAATTTGCCTGTAAATGCTATAATTATATTTAAAAAAAGAAGATTCAATTTAAATAAATGAAGAAAAATAAGGATAGTAACTTTGGGTAAGATAGGTAAAAAATAGAAGAATTATATAGTTTGACATATGAAAATATAAATATAAAGATAAGCATGCATATAGTAAAATATAATTGACCCGGGTAATGGTCAAATCGCAATTCAAAATT
>CAVFIT010000104.1:0-7956 GCA_963622735.1 Phocaeicola dorei
GCTCAGATCATTCTAATGCTGAAAAAATAATAGATAATTCTAATTACACATATATTGAACATACAAGTAATAAAGTTCCATTTTGTATTGTATCAAGTCAGTTTAAAATAAAAAGAGATGGAACTATATTAGATATATCAAACTATATATGCCAGGCTTTACAAATTGATAATATGGAAATTGATAGTTAGGAGACACCATGAATTTATTTACAGATTTTAACCCTTCAAAAATCACACCTACTGATTTTGTAGCTATTATTGAAATTTCAAAAGGTTCTAAGACTAAATATGAACTTGATAAAGAAACAGGCGCTTTAAAATTAGATAGAATTTTATTTACATCAAGTCATTATCCTGATAATTATGGCTTTATTCCTTGTACTTTAGCTGAAGATAATGACCCACTAGATGTTTTGATTTTAATGTCTGAATCTATTGTCCCTTTAACTGAAGTTCATTGTAAACCTATAGGAGTATTTATTATGACTGATCAAGGTCAATTAGATGAAAAGATAATTGCAGTTTGTCCAGAAGATCCTATTTATGGTCAATATAATAATATCGAAGAATTACCTCCTCACCATTTCCAAGAAATTAAATATTTCTTTGAAACTTATAAAACCTTAGAAGGTAAACAGACTTCTTGTACTAATGTTATGGGTAAGCAAAAAGCCATCGATATAATTGAAAAATGTATCAACTCTTTCCATGATTGGAAAAAATCAAAGTAATTAAGCTTAGTATTTCTAAGCTTTTTTGTTTATTTTTACGTTTAATAGTTATATAATTTATTCGTTATTTTAATTATGTCAGCAATATCTAATATTAAAAGTAAATTAACTGGAGAAGTTGATTTATTATCACCAAATGTTAAAAGAAACATCTTATTATTTGCTATTCCTGTAGCTTTTAGTGGACTTTTACAAATCTTTTATAATTTAGCAGACCAGTTAGTTTGTGCTATGTGTGGATCAGTTTATTCTTATCCAGCTATTACTGCTACTTCGGTTTTAACTAGTTTAGTTGTTAATTTAATGTCTGGATTTAGTGTAGGTGCTAATGTTTCTATTAGTAACGCTTTAGGAAGTAAAGACGAAGAAAAAGGTAAAAGAGTAATAGGTTCAAGTTATATTTTGGTAATTATATGTTCTGTTTTATTAACTACAATAGCCTGTTTATTATCAAGAAATATGCTAGAGTGGTTACAAACTACACCTAATACTATTGAATTAGCTCATCAATATTTACTTATTTATTTTTTAGGGTTACCTTTTACTATTTTATATAATATATCTGCTGCCTTACTTAGAGGTATGGGAGATTCTAAAAGACCATTTTATATACTTGCTATTAGTGGACTTATTAATGTTGGGTTGAACTTTTTATTTGTATTAGCTTTAAAAATGGATGTAGCTGGGGTAGGACTTGCTACAGTTATTTCTCAAGGCTTTGCTAGTATTGTTACTTTTATTGTATTAATTAAGTATAAAGGTTTTGCTAATCTTCATTTGAAATATTTAAGATTTTATAAAAAAGAAATTGCAGAGATTTTAAAAACTGGAATACCTGCATCTATTCAATCAACACTATTTAGTATTCCTAATATGATGACTCAATCATATATTAATCAAAGAGGAGATGGGTTTGTTGCAGGAAGTGGTGCTGCATTTCAACTTGAATCTTTTATTAATACTTCTCAAAATTGTTTCTCTCAAGCTTGTATAGCCTTTGTTAGTGCAAATTATGGCGCTAATAATGCTCCTAATATTAAAAGAAGTATTATATGGTGTCAAATATTTGCTGCTGTTACTGCTATTATTGTAGGTGTAATAATGATTATATTTAGAGTACCATTATTGAATTTATTTTTAAGTAAGCAAAAAGAAGCTTCTATTGATGTTTATAATGAGGCTATGGAAGCAGGCTCACTTAGAATGATTATAGATTTTTCACCTTATATTTTCTTTACAATTGTAGATTGTGCCCCTTCAGCTTTAAGAGGATTAAAACATTCTACTTTAACTATGATTATTTCCTTACTAGGTATATGTGGTATTAGAATAATTTTCTTACAATTTATTTATCCTATACCTTATTTTAATACCCCATTTTGGTTATATGCAGTATTTCCTATATCTTGGATAATTACTGCTATTGCTCAACTTACTACTTTAATAATTACATATAATAAAATGTTTAAAAAAGAAATTAGTAAAAATAAATTAATAAGTGAGGATTAAATTTTATTAGAAAGATTAAATAATAGTCTTTCTTTTTTTGATTCTGCAATTTTATTATATATTTCTTTTTTACAAATAGGGCAATTAATTGATCTTGCTTTAGCCCATGTATACCATAATAAATCTAATATTGAACAGTAAGTAGAATAATTAGAAAGGAATTCATTTTCCTTGTTAATATCGTTTTCAAAATAAAGATGAATTATTGCTTGGTTTATATTTTCATCAAAATTATTTTCAGATAATAAGGAAACTAAATCAAAATTTTTAAAGCTTAAACATACCATCTCAAAATCAATTATTTTAATATGGTTATCTTTATCAAATAAAATATTATTATCCACTAAATCTAGATGAGATATTTCTAGTTCAGATTTTAATAATTCACTTTCCTCAATTTCTTTAAAATATAGTCTATCTTTAGGTGAAATCATTAATCTATATTTATTTAATACTTGATTATAATTAAATGTTTCTAAGTTATGATCTACTATGGATTTATATTTTTTCATCGCATCTATAAGCTTAATAATTTGATAATAATTAATTAAAGAAGTATCAATCATTTTATAATTAGATAAATATTTACTTAGACTATATCCTTTTTGATAATCAACATCTATTATTTGTATAGTTAAGTCTTCTAAATCGTGAAACTTGTTTTGAAAATCTACTTTGTTTTTATTAAGAGTGAAAAAATTCATGTCATATGAACACTTTAAAACATATTTATTATTTATTAAGTAATTAAAATTAGATACTCCTGTTGATATAATATCTACACTAGTTGGAGTTATTTTGTTTTTTGATAAGAATGCGATTTGATCGTTGTTTAGTAAATTTTCTTTTTTCATACTTTAATATTATATATTAAAATGTGTGTCATTTAGTCAAGATAGTGATAATATATTATAGAGGAGAATTTTAAAGATGGAAAATAAAGATCAAATTTTAGTCGAAACAAGTGCAAGACATGTTCATGTCACACAAGAAACATTAGAAGTATTATTTGGTGCAGGACACCAATTAGAAGTTAATAAGTACCTTTCTCAACCTGGTCAATTTGCTTCTAAAGATAAAGTAGAAGTTATTGGTTATAACAAAAAAGATCCTGCTGGTGCTAGACCTAGTGCTAAATTATCAATTTTAGGACCTGTTAGAAGTGCTAACCAAGTAGAATTATCTTTCACAGATGCTAGAACATTAGGTATTTCTGCTCCTGTTAGAGAATCTGGTGATATTGCTAATTCTGGTACATGTACATTAAAAGGACCTGCAGGTGAAGTTGATTTAAAAGAAGGTGTCATTATCGCAAAAAGACATATTCATATGACTCCTAGTGATGCTGAACACTTTGGTGTTAAAAATGGTCAAATCGTTTCTGTATTAGTTGATACAGGTAAAGGTAGAAAAACAATATTTGATGATACAGTAATTAGAGTTTCTGATAAATATGCTTTAGCTATGCATATCGATACAGATGAATGTAATGCTAGCTGTGCTAGTGGTGTTGTTTATGGCACCATTGTTAAATAATAAGGTAATATGCCTTCATTATTAACTCATAATTTCTTTGCGTTAGATATTTTAGATTCTATAGGAGAAGGTTCTTGTATAAAAAATTATCCTAGCTGTTTTTGCTTAGGTGCACAAGGACCTGATCCTTTGTTTTTTTCTTGCTTATTATTAAATAAGTCTTTTTCTATAAAAGCTATTAAAGGAAGATATGGATCTAAACTCCATAAATTAGATGGTACTAAATTATTCAAAGAAATGTTTAATCAATATAATAAAATAGAGGATAGTCAACATAAAGAAGTATTCCTAGCTTTTATAATGGGACAATTAACCCATTATGTATTAGATTCTACTTGCCATCCTTATGTGTATTATTTTACAGGCTTTGATAAGAATTCTAAATTAAGTGGTAAATTACATTATTCACATGCTCATTTTGAAGCTAGAATTGATTCTAGTTTAGCTAATTTTAAAAATAAAAAAGAATTAACTTATAAGCCATCAAAAGTTTTACAAATCAATGATGATTTATTAAAAATCATAAACGATAACTTTAATGCTGTTATAGAAAAAGTTTTAGATGTTAAAGTTAATAAAAATTATTACTCTAGTGGTGTTAAAAATATGATAAAAATTTACAATTTTGTAAATTGTGGTAAAGGTGGATTTGGTAAGTGTTTAGGTAAGAATGTTTTAGGTCAATTATATATACCTAGATCACAAGATAAAACTTGCTTAAATGATCAACATTTTGAATGGAAAATTCCTTATTCAGGTGTTACTTGTAAAGATAGTTTTTTAGAACTTTATAAAAAAGCCTTTACTAAATATATATCTTGTTTTAATTTAACTACAAAAAATGGAATTAATTATCAATCTATTAGTGGAATATTTAATGGATTAAATTATTCAGGGTATCCTATAAATCAAGTTATGAAATATCAGGATTTACAAGGTATATTACTTGATTTTAAATTAAAAAGAAAATAAGTATATTGTAATTTATTAAACTTAGTTTTAAGAGTAAAAAAGATGACAGAGAAAGATAAAAGACAACTAGAGCAACCATTTTTAAAAGCGTGTGTTGATTATATGAATTCTTCACCTGTTCCTTTTGACGTCCCTGGACATAAAATGGGTAGACTTACTAATGATTTAGTCGATTATGCAGGTGAAAATATTTTTAAAGCTGATTTTAATGCCCCTTTAGGCTTAGATAATTTATATCATCCTAGTGGAGTTATTAAACAAGCTCAAGAATTAGCTGCAGAGGCTTTTCATGCAGATAAGGCTATATTTTCTGTAAATGGTACTACTGGTGGTATTTTAACAATATTGATTGCTTTATTAAAATCTAAAGATAAAATCATATTACCTAGAAATGTACATAAATCTGTTATTAATGGGTTAATTATCTCAGGTGCATATCCTATTTTTGTTAAACCTGATGTAGATGCTCAAACTGGTATTGCTAATGGAGTAAGTGTTAAAACTTATGTTGAAGCGATGGATAATAATCCTGACGCAAAAGCAATATTTGTAATTAATCCTACATATTTTGGCATTGCTTCTAATTTAAAAGAAATAGTTATTCAAGCCCATAAAAGAGGAATTATTGTAATTTGTGATGAAGCTCATGGGGCTCATTTTGCTTTTAATAAGAATATGCCAATTTCAGCTATGGATGCTAATGCGGATATTGCAGCATTATCAGTTCATAAAACAGCTGGTAGTCTAACTCAAACTTCCTTAATCTTAATGAAAAAAGATAGAATTGATATTTCTAGAATTATGAAAGTTTTTTCTATGTTATCTTCTACTTCTCCTAATCATATTTTAATGGCAAGTATAGATACAGCTAGAAAAAAATTATATTTTGAGGGTGAAAAGTTAATAGATCGTGCTTTGCAACTTGCTAAATATGCTAGAACTGAAATTAATAAATTAAAAGGATTATATGCTTTTGATAAAGAATATTGTACTTCTGATGCTAGATTTGATTTTGATGAAACTAAATTAGTTATAAATACTTATGAACTTGGAATTAGTGGATTTGAAGTTTTAAAAACATTAAGAAAGAAATTTAATATTCAACTTGAACTTGCAGAAGTTAGTGAGGTTTTGGCTATTGTAAGTATTGGTACAACAAAAGAAGACATTGATAAATTAATTGAGGGATTAACATATTTATCTAATACATATTATAAAGAAAACGGTGAATTAAATATTCCTCATTTTGACTACACATATCCTCAAATAGTAGTAAGACCTAGAGATGGATTTTTTGCTCCTAGTAAAATAGTTCCTTTTGAAGATGCTGCTGGGGAAATATCTGCTGAAGCAATTATGATTTACCCTCCTGGAATTCCAATTGCTATACCAGGGGAATTAATATCTAAACAGGCTATTGATTTAGTAGAATATTATTCAAATAATGGAGGAGTATTACTCTCTGATTCTCCAGATGGCTATATTAAAGTTATTGATCAATCTATTTGGTATAAAGGTTCAGATTTAGATATTGAATAAAGGTATTTAACAATATGTTAAATATCTTTTTTTCACTATTTTTGCTAAACCACTTTAAAGCGCTTACAAATTTAGTTATAATATAATTACAGCAGAGGATAAATCATTAAAAATCCTCTTAGGAAGGAATTTGATACATATGAGATATCAAACAGTCGGTCATGGAGTTGAAATTACTCCCGCTTTAAAGGATTATTCTTTAAAGAAACTAAGCAAAATGGAAAAATATTTTTCCTCTAACGAAAGCGTTAAATGTACTATTACTTTTTCATTAATTAAGATTTATCAGGTAGTTGAAATTTCAATTAATGCTTCTGATATGTATTTAAGAGCTAAAGTATCTGATCAAAAAGATGCTTATGCTGCAATTGATTTAGCTGTCGATAAACTTGAAGGCCAAATGAGAAAGATGAAAACTCAACTTTTAAAGTCTCAAAAGAAAAATAGTATTGCTAAAGATATTGTATTAGATCAAATCATAGCTGATGGTGAAGAAAACATTGATAAAATTGTAAAAAGAAAATCTTTATCTTTAGTTCCTATGGATGTTGAAGAAGCTTTAGCAAGAATGGATGCTCTTGGACATGATTTCTTCATTTATTTAGATTCTAAATCAAATAAACGTTCTATTTTATATAGAAGAGAAGATAAGACATTAGGCGTTATTGAAATTGAATAATTAATTTAAAAGTGATAATTACTCCTCTTAAAAAGAGGAGTTTTATAGTATTTATATTACTAATAAAAATAATGCTATTTTGATTTTTTTTGATTTTGTAGTAATATATCTTAAGTATGATTAAATTACTTGCTACAGATTTAGATGGAACATTATTCTATCCAAAAAGAAAATTGACTTTAATGACAAAGTCGAATATCGAATTTCTAAAAGCTTTTGATAAAGCTGGCGGTAAATTAGTTCTTGTTACTGGTAGATCTAGAAGAGTATCTATGAGAGTTAAAAAGAAGACAGGAATTGATATCGCAGTTTTAGGTTGCAATGGATCTTTTATTTATAAAGATGACACCTTTGTTAAATCTACACCTATTCCTAAAGAATATTTACTAGATATTTATATGAATTTAAAAGCTAATTTTAATTTATATGCTATATTTATTTTTGATCAGGAAGACAATATGAAAATATCTCCTATAGGTGCAAATAAAGTAACTACTAGATTAGCTAAGATGTTTAATATTTTTAATTTCGCGTATCGTGAAAAATACGTAATTTCTGAAAAAGAAGCAATTAAAAGTATTTCAAATGGTAAAGTATATAAAATAATGCCTGTATTTGGAATATTACCTAATGTAAGAGGCAGAGTTTTAGATGCAGCTATGGCATTAAAAAAACAATATGATGATAAATTAACCATTGCTGCAGCAGATATTGCAATTGAAATTACAGCAAAAGGAGTTAATAAAGCCGCAACTTTATTAGAATATTGTAACTCTATTGGAATTAGTAAAGATGAAGTCGCTGTTGTAGGTGATTCTTATAATGACCTACCTATGTTTGAAACTTTTCCTAATTCATTTGCTATGGCAAATGGTGAACGAGTCATTATTGAAAAAGGTAGTCATATTGTAAAAAGAGTTTCTGATATTTCTAATTTTGTTTTAGATGAAAAAGGAAATCTCAAACCATAAAAAATATATTGTATAAC
>CAVFIT010000105.1:0-7567 GCA_963622735.1 Phocaeicola dorei
TTCGTGAAATGTATAATGGACCTTATCAAGAAATATTAAAGTTATTAAAAGATCAAAACTAATTGTAATTTGGTTGTTATTAATATATTAGGGAGGGAAATAAATTGAATAATATAAAAATTATATTCAAAAATTTTAAATATTATAAATGGTCTTTGTTTATATTAATATGTGTTTTACCTTTAAGGGGTGATATGTAAATGAAAATAATAGGTATTATTGCAACAAAAAATAGGAATGAACTATTGTGTAATGCTATAAAATCAGCATTAAGTCAAACACGTAAATTAGAGGAATTAATTATTGTATCTGATTCTGATGAAGAATGTTTGGATAAGGATAAAAAATTATGCGAAAATATATGTACATTTTTAAAGAATCAATATACTAGGAATTATGCAGGGAATTTAAATACTGCAATTGACTATATTGTCTTAAAATACATTATTAACTTAAAAGAAAATCCCAATAACATTTATGTGGCATTTTTAGACGATGATGATATATGGAAATCATCATACATAGAAAAATGCTGTAATATACTTTATAAAAATCCAGATTTTGTAGTTGCAGGTTTGAATTATCATACTGATGAAAAAATAATTAAATTAGATATACCACAACATTTTGACGAAACATCCTTTTTATCAAAAAATCCACATGTTCAAGGATCAAATACATTTATTAAATTTAGTGTTTTATTGAAGGCAGGATGTTTCGATGAAGCATTAAATTCTACTACTGATAGAGATTTATTTACGCGAGTATTAATGTTAAAACCATCATATGAAATTATAAATGAATATTTGGTTGATGTTGATGCTCACAATGATAGACAAAGACTTACAAATAATAAAGATGGTAAATTAAAAAGCTTATCTTATTTTTATTCAAAATATTATGGTTTAATGTCTAATGAGTTGAAAATTAAGTTTTTTGAAAGAGCTAAAATGTTAGCTGATATTAATGAAAATGTTATAGATCAAAATTTAACTAAAGAATCTTTGAAAGAAGCAATTGTATGGAATAATAAAAAATTTGATGGACATGTTATATTTGGATTTATAACTTCAGACGATGAACTTGGTATTAGGCTATTTGATTCATTAATGAATTTAAAAGAAATAAATAAGTCTGTTGTTGTATTATGTAATATTGAAAAGCCATCTAGAATTTATTTTGAAAAAGCAAATAAGTTAGATGCTAAAATTTATGATTTAAATCAAGCAAAAACTATGGGAAAGAGGTTGGAAAGTTTATCTTTTGCAAAAGATAATTTAAATAAGCCCGGTAAAATTAAAGATATTGCTGTATCTAGAACTATTTTACATGAATTACTTAAGATTAATAGTAATGATGAAGATGTATTATGGATTTTAGACGATGATATGGAATTTAAATATCTTATAAGAGAAAATTCTAAATTTATCAAAAAAGATTTACCTGTTAGTGAGGTTTTAGCAAAATATCAAGGCAAAGCTGATGTTGTAATTGGTTCTTATTCAGAAGACGCTCCGCTACCTACACTATCAACTCTTAGAACCTCTTTACTTGATTATGTGTATAAAATTAAAATTCATAAAGAGAGTTTATATAGAACTGATATATATGAAAATAGAGATTACTATTATGATTTGTCGGATAATCATATTGGTCTTGAAACCCCATTATTTACAAAATCAAATTCGCTTGAAGAAGTGTTTTCGGGTAAGGCTACATCAAGAAAACTTTATGTTAAAGACTTGTCAGAATTTGAACCATATTGTAGAGGTGGAAATACAATAATTTATAATAAAAAAGTATTAGATATACCTAATGTTTCACCTAAATTTGGTGATCAAATTGCTAGAAGAAGTGACTATTTTTGGGTTGAACAAGCTAAAGATGCAAATTATAAAGTCATTGGTTCATCATTTGCTACTCTTCATTCAAAACTACCAATTCCATTTGATTTAAATAAAGAAGCCGATAAATTATTAAAAGATTTATTAGGTTCATCATTTACTAAAACTGTGGAATTAAAGAAAAATAATAGGGAAGACTTCTACAATGAATTTAAATATCAATATGAATCACGTTTAACTAGAATAGTAGTTTCTTTTTATAGAATTTTAGGACTATTACATGTTATTGATAAAGATTCATATAATGGGTTTAATGAAGAATTTATTAATAGATTCATATATAAAGCTAAATATTATTTATATGAGCCAACCGTTAGATCTGCTTATGATGTGATTAGAAATATTACATCAAAATATTTAATGACTAATGAAACTAATAAAATTATGGCAAAACTAGGTGATAATTTTAAAGTAATAGGATCAGGTTTAGAGGGTGTAGTCGTAGAAGATAATAATAGTTTCATTTATAAGATCTTTTATAATGATGAATATTTAGATTGCTTAAAAGAATGCACTTTGAATTTTGATAAATGCGACCAACTTGAAAAAATTGAATATCTTGATATATGTGGTTATAATGCAATTAAATATAAACAATGTGGTAACATTACTAAATACGAAGGTGGCCATACTAAGGAATTAGTATCTTTAATAAGATTTTTAAAAGATAATAATTTAGTAATTTCAAATATAAAAAAAGATAATTTTATTCTTTTAGATGGAAAATTAAAATATATAGATTATGGGAGATCATTCGCAAAATATACAATTGAAAAATATAATCGTATGGTAAAAAGAGCATATGAAATGCTTAAATATTCTAATTTATCACTAAATGAATTTACTGAAATAATTGAAAAAGATTATATGAATTGTGATAAAGAAATTTTATTTGGAATTAATAATTTTAAAAAATTATTACAACATAGAGAAAAAGAAGTAATTCATGATTATATTATCGTAGATAAAATAAAAGAGTATAAACCTAAAACAATTTTAGATTATGGTGCTGGTAAATGTAAAATAGCTAATAGTTTGGTTAATGATTATAAGTGTTATGTCTTTGATATAGATTTAAAAACATTAAATGATAGAGCATCTAAGGAAGTAATAAAAGTTGAAGAAATTGATAATTTTAAGGATAAAGTAGATTTAGTTATTTCTAATCTTGTATTATGCAATGTAAATGAAGAATGGGATAATAAGATATTAAATAATGTATCTAGAATATTAAAGAAAAATGGCCATGCAATTATTAGTGTTTGTAATCCTTTCTTTGACTCTATAGATAATACAGAATTAAGAACTAAAGGTTATGATGGAGATTATACTCAAAATAAATTTTACACTAAATTAAGCTTATACGGTCCTAAAGATGATTATCATAGGCCTTTTAAATATTATGAAAATTTATTTAAGAGAAATGGTTTTGAGATTAAGGAAATTATTGAATCTGATGGTGTTAATGTGGATACATTAAATCCTATTAGTGAACATTTAATATTTGATGTAGTAAATATTGGTAGCACTATTTTAGAAGATTGTTCATTAATGATTAAAACATGCCCTATGGATTATGAAATAGTGATACCTTGTATAAATCAAATTATTAACAATTTAGAAAATGGCTTTAAATTTAAAGAAATTATTGTTTCTGTTGATTTATCAAATGAAGAAAGAACGAGAATATATTCAAATGATGATGAGAAGATATTATTAGAAAAATTAAATTATTTGAAAACTAATGGCTCTATTGATAGAATTGTTACTTCTTTAAATCATGAATCATATATTAAATGGTTTGGCATAGATTCCAAATATGATCATTCTGAAAATGGACAACAAATACTTGCTACAATAAATGGATTTGATAATATAAAAACGAGATATGTATTTCAAACTGACATTGATATTTTATATAAGGCTAAAGTTGCTAAATTTATGGAAAGCTTTAATGATTTTGTTCAATCAAACGCAGTTACTGCAACTCTTGGTATTTGTAGAGATGAGTCAATTGAAACTACATCCGGCAAAAGAGTAGAAGTTAGAAGTTGCTTTATTGATTTGGAAAAATTATATGCAAAACTTCCATTGGAAAACTTTTTAAACGATGAAGGAAAATTTATTTTACCTTGGCATAGGGCATTAGATAATAACTTATTAGAAAATGAAAGCGTTCGTCTAGGTGATAAAGATATATTCTTTGTTCATTTACCTAATTATATGAAAAGGGATAATTTCGTAAGTGCTTATGTTTTAGGAAATATCCCTTTAGAACAAATGAATAAGGTGGATGCTGTTAATATAATTAAGAAATGGTATCCTAAAGCATATCGATCTATGTCTATTTTCTCTAGAGGAAAAAATGTAGGAGTAGAAAAATTAAAGAGATTAATTGATTCTTTAAAATCTCAAGATGATCAAGATTTTGATTTCATTTATTTTGATGATAATTCTAATATGAAAGAACAAGAATATTTATACTCTTTATCTAAATATGATACTTGGTGCAAGATTCATATGAAATTGATTCAAAATGTGCATTCAGTTGATTCTTTAGCAAATTTTGATTATGCATTGAAATATATTATAACCAATCCTTATACTATTGTTGTTAATATCGATGGTGATGATTGTCTTCTTAGAAATGATGCCCTAGCACTTATTAGAAATGCTTATAAAAACGGTGTGGATATGACTAGCGGAGGATGTTTTAGAGCGGATAAACCAAATCGAAGATATGCTATAGAATCTTTTAAACAAAGTTGGCTAAGAAACGGAGATAATATCTGGTTACATCCTAAAACATTTAGAAGATATTTATTCGATTATATTGGTGATTTCTTGATTGAAAATGGAAGATATGTTGATACACATACAGATTATGCTATTTTACTTCCTATTGTTGAGGCGGCTAGACATCCTGTGGAAATAAAAGAACTAATTTATTATTTTGAGCCATCTCTTGAAAATGTAGAAGGATTAGATCAATATAATATTATTTATAAGAAAGAAACGTTAAATAAGCTTTTTGAAAAAGCAAAAAGGAGATTTATGAAACCCGTAATTTCGGTAATTGGAGACGCAGTTATAAATAAAACTGATGAAGAATATTTACTAGGTGAAAAACTTGGGAAGGCTTTAGTTGATGCAGGATATAGAGTTCAAACAGGTGGCCTTGGTGGTATTATGGAAGCAGTGTTAAAAGGAGCTAAGAGTTCTTTAAAGTATGAATTTGGTGACACTATAGCGATTCTTCCTGGAACTGACCCTGATGAAGCTAATGAATATGCAGATATTAAGATTGCTACTGGACTAGATAATATGAGAGCAAGACAAGTTGTGGATGCCTATGCAGTTATTGCTATAGGTGGTGGAGCAGGCACGCTTGCTGAAATAGCTACTGCTTGGTCTATGTATAAGTTAATAATAGCCTGGAATGGAAAAGGTTGGTCAAGCAAACTCGTTAACAAAAGAATTGATGCTAGAATTCGTTATAAAGAAATTAAAGATGATAGAATATATGGCTTTTGTATGATAAACGAAGCATTAGAAATAATTAATAAACTCGGTTGTAAATATCAAAAAGAATATCATGGAATTAAATGGAGGAAAAAATAATGAAAATTGGAATTATTGGACTTGGTCATGTTGGAACTGCAATGTACAAATTATTTAAAGATGCTGTTGTTTATGATAAGTATAAAAATTTAGGATCACAGGAAGAAATAAACAAATGTGATGCTGCCTTTGTTTGCGTTCCTACACCTAAAAGTGTAGATGGAACTTGTGATACTTCAGCTGTAGATGAAGTACTAGAATGGTGCAACTGTAAAGTAATTATTTTAAGATCAACAGTTAGAGTGGGATATACAAGAGAAATGGCTGAAAGATTTCATAAAAATATAGTTTTTCAACCTGAATATTATGGTGAAACTGTAGCTCATCCCTTTGCTAGTTTATCAGATAGAAATTGGTTATCATTTGGTGGATCACAAGAAGCTATTGATTTAGCAATAGATGCATACAAGACCGTTATCAATTCAAATGTCCGCATTTATCAAGCTAGAGCAGACGAAGTAGAAATGGCTAAATATATGGAAAATGCATTTTTAGCTACGAAAGTAATTTTTATAAATGAAATGTATGATGTATGTGAAAAATTAGGCTTAAATTATAATCAAGTTAGAGAAATATGGACAGCCGATCCTAGAATTGGTACCAGTCATACATTTATTTATAAAGATAATAGAGGCTATGGTGGCAGTTGCTTACCTAAAGATATATCCGAATTACATGAACTTGAAAAACAAAATGGTATAGATGATAGTTTAATAAATGCTGTTATAGAAAAAAACAAAAAGTATCATGAATAAAAATATCACTATTGGAGAATTAAAATGAAATATTTATTTTTCGATTTAGAATTTGCAACTTCTAAAAATGGTATTTGCAAAATATGTGAATTTGGTTATGTAGTAACTGATGAAAAGTTTAATGTTATAAAAAGAGGGAACTTTATAATTGACCCATATATTAATAGAAGTGAATGGGACTACAGAGTAGCTAGAAAAATATTAACTAGTACTATTAAAGAATATGAATCTAATCCTAGATTTGACGAATATTACGATGAAATATTTGATTTGATTCAAGACTCTAATTATGTTTTTGGTCATACTATAGATTCAGATGTTAAGGCTTTGAATCAAGATTGTCAAAGATATAGTTTGGATTCTATAAATTTTGATTTTTATGATGTTAAAGAAATTTATAAGCAATATTCAGAAATTAAAAAAGCAAGGTCGGTTTCAAATATTTTAATTGATCTTCATATTGATGGAGAAGATAATGCTCACGATGCTGAAACAGATGCATATAATACAATGTTGATATTAAAAAATATGTTAGGTAATCTTGAAATTGATTTAGAAGGACTATTAGAATTAGTGCCTAATGCAAAAGATAATACTAAAGATTTTGTGATAAAATCTATAGATGAAAAACTTAAATTAAGGTCAAAAAAATTTAATGATTCATTAAAATCAGCTAGTGAATCAAATGATACAAGAAAAGGAAGTAATCGTAGATTATTTTTACAATTTATTGATGCAGTAAAACCTATCGGAAAATCTAATAATACATTTAAAAATCAAATGGTATCAATTAGTATTAATTATGAAGAGCATCATTTTAAGCAAATACTTAATCTTATTCAATTAATTACTAATAATGGAGGAAAATACATTACAAAGGCTTCAAAATCAGACGTATTTGTAAAATATGATTTATTACAAGAAGATGGGTCTTTTAGAGAGGATACTAAGCTTAACTATGTAGTAGAAGCTAATAATAATGGAGCAAATATCGAAATCATTAACTTTGATGAATTGCTAAGAAAATTAAAAATTACTGAACAAGAATTAGATGAGATGCCTCTTCCATTACTTGATTTTTCGGCTAATAAAAATAATGTTCCTAAAGTGAGAAAAAAGACTTCTAAAATTGATGAAAGTTGTACACTAGGTAAATTGTTCCCTGATGTATTTGAAGAATATTTAAAACGAAATGATGATAAATAATTTATAGTTTATATACAAATTATATAAATGTTTATATATTCTTAAGTATTCAAGTAATACTTGGAATACTTGCAGACTTTA
>CAVFIT010000106.1:0-7318 GCA_963622735.1 Phocaeicola dorei
TTTCTATTCCACCATCTACAAATTTTTTATATGCATTTTCTGAAATCATTAAAAGATTAATTCCTAAAGGGAAAATCTTATTAACTTTAATAAATTCATCAAAATTTAAAACATTTTTATCACCTACTCTAATAGTAGTAATAGTAGAATCTTTTAATTCTCTTTCAGCTTGAATCCAGTATCTACCATCTGCAAATAAATAAGCATTATCTAAAGTAACTAACACTTGTCCTGCTGATCCAGTAAATGGACAAGCAAACATTCTTTCAGCTAAGAAATGACTTGCAGCATATTCACTAGCATGAGGATCTCCAGTGAAAATAAGATAGCCTTTTAAGCCATCTTTTTTCATTTGATTTCTTATTTTTGTTAAATTTTCAACTTTAAACATATAAAGCCTTCTTTCTAAATTTATAAATTAATAAGCTCTTGCAAATAACACAACCTTACTTGCTTTTTTACCACAGCAAGGGCAAGTATCATTAAATGGTGTTTGATCAAAAGGCATACATCTACTTGATGCACCAAATTCATCTTTAATTTTATCTTCACATTCTCTTGAACCACACCACATCATTTTTGCATATCCTTTATTATTAGTTAAAACATCTTTTAACTCAGAATATGTATTGACTTGTATAGTATGTTCATTTAAATATTTTTCAGCTTTTTGATACATTCCTTGATTAATTAAGTCAAATTGAGAAACAATATTAGAAGCTAAATTTTCATCTAAACTCATAAAACCTTTATATTCATCAAATCTTCTTACATACATAACTTGATTATTTTGAATATCTTTAGGTCCAATATCTATTCTTAAAGGTACACCTTTCATTTCATATTGGGCATATTTCCAACCAGGTGAATTATCTGAATCATCAATAATTGCTCTAACACCTTTTTGTTTTAATTCAGCTAATAAATTATTAGCGACTTCATTTACTTTAGGTTCTAAATTAGCTCTAATAGGAATAATTACAACTTGAATAGGTGCGATATATGGAGGTAAAACAAGACCATTATCATCACCATGTTCCATAATAACTGAACCAATTAATCTAGTAGAAACACCCCATGAAGTTTGATAAGGAACTTTTAAAGTATTATCAGAATCTAAAAAATGAATATCATAACTTGCAGCAAAACCATTACCAAAATAATGTGAAGTACCAGATTGTAAAGCTTGTCCATCAGGCATTAAAGCTTCAATAGTATATGTTTCTTCTGCTCCTGCAAACTTCTCTTTATCAGTCTTTTTACCAGTTGTAAAAGGAATAGCTAAAATATCTTTACCCATTTGATTATAAATAGATAACATATCTAATGTTTCTTTTTTAGCTTCTTCGCTTGTTCTATGTAATGTATGACCTTCTTGCCATAAAAATTCAGAACCTCTTAAAAAAGGTCTAGTAGTCTTTTCCCATCTTACAACAGAACACCATTGATTATATTTTAAAGGTAAATCTCTATAAGAATGTAATATATCTTTGTAATGATCACAAAACAATGTTTCAGAAGTAGGTCTAATATATAAACGTTCACTTAATTCTTTTCCACCACCTTGAGTAACAATTGCACATTCAGGGGCAAATCCGTCTACATGATCTTTTTCTTTTTGTAGTAAAGATTCAGGAATTAACATAGGCATATAAACATTTTGATGTCCACTCTCTTTAAATTTTTCATCTAAATATTTTTGAATGTTTTCCCAAATTGCATATCCATATGGTCTATAAATAATAAAGCCTTTTACTTTAGAATAATCCATCAATTCTGCTTTTAAGCAAATTTCTGAATACCATTTAGCCATATCGACTTCTCTAGATGTAATTTCATTATTCTTTTTCATATATATCTCCTTTTATTCAGCATCAACATAATTTTCTTGATCAAGACTATTTTTCCAAAATTCATCTGGAATTGTAGGTACACTATTACTAGGACCAAATTGTGTACAAATAACAGATTTATAACCAATATTACTTGCTAATTCAATATCTGAAGCAGACTGTAAGTTTTCAACAATAATAGGTTTGTTATAACTTTTTAATGAATTGTAAGAGAATATTAATTGGTCATTATCTCTAGTAGATAAATGTAAACTATCATTATTACTAGATTTAATAATATACATATCAAACTTAACTAGAATATCTTTAAACCATGTTCTTGTGTCTGTATCTAATTCAAGTATTGTTTTAACTCCTAATTTTTGAAGAGTTTCAACTTTCTTTTCAATTTCAACATCGGCTTGGTAAAAATCATGAATTTCAGAAAATTTAAAACCTACCGCAAGATTTTCGTTTATATTATTTTTCTTTTTACAGGCTTTAATAAAGTCATCTATATTATTATAAGAAATAGACATTACTACTTTTTGAGTATTTTTATTTTCTCCTAAGTCCATATTAACTTTATTAAAAACCATTGAGTAAATACTAGGTAATAAGCCTAGTTTTTTACTAGCTTCTAATAATTCTTTATTGCTATTAAATCCTGTGCCATAAGATTCAAATTTAGTTACAAAATATAACTTATCAAGTTCAGTAGATAATATAGGCGTGTATGAAACATTAAATGCTTTATTAGCAATAACTTTTCTAATATCAGATTTAAATATAGCATGCATATTTTCATACGATGTTTCTTCATCATTAATATATATAATCTTCTTTTTAGATTCATATTGACTTGCTTGTTTTGCTAAATCTCTTGCTTGATTACATATATCTTCTAATTGATCGTTACCACTAGGATAAAAATAACTAACCCCAATTGTAATATCATAAATATTATTTAATGATCTAATAGAAAAATACTTTTCAATTTCAGACATAATATGTTGACATAAAATGTTTAAATCATAATGTAATACTAACTTTGTATCAAAAATAATCGCTTCTTCATCATTAATAAAAACTAATTGTCTATCTTTATTTAAGAACTTATAAATACTATTTAAAGGTTGATAAATAGATGTAATTGAATTATTTAAAGTACTATTATTACTAGTTCCATTTTCTAAATTAAATGGTGCTACTTTAATAGCAATACAATTAATATTTCTTTTTAAAAATTTCTTATTTTTAAACAATTCCTTAGCGTCATCAAAGTTAATAATATATGAGTATCCGTTTTTACCACTTTTAATGAATTTTCTTTTTTCATTAGTTTTAACTTTAGGTAAAATAGTATTTTCAAAATGTAAAATCTTAGTCTTAGGGTTATAACCTGTAAACTTTAAAATAGACATACTGTTTTTATTATCTACATTTGAACGCATAGTAACAGTTAAAGTACTATTTGACACTCTTTTTACACTTATAATATCTTCAATCCATTTTTTTACTTTATTAGCATCATCTGCAGTTTTAAAATATTGGAAAAAAGCATCAACAGTAATAGTAAATATTCTACCCATGTTCTTTTTATCAAAGAATGTTACTGTATTATTTTTCAAATTCATTGTATATACTCTTACACTAGAAGTATTGTAATCAATAGCATACTTTCTTTTTTTCATTATTCTTTTACTAATAAAAAAGTAAATAATGTAAGCAATAATACAAGCTAATAAAATATAAATCAAAATTGAAGTAGCAAAAAATAGTATTCGTTTATTACGATCACTACTAATTATTATATTGTTAGCGCTAGATAAAATAAAATTTAATAAGTTCATATTCAAATACTTCTCAACTTTAATATTATAGTCCATTATAAGATAATATTCAAAATATATAATATTAAATATATAATTATATGTGCTATAATTTTTCTAGTGTGGAGCATTACCCAAGTGGCTCAAGGGACTAGTCTCGAAAACTAGCAGAGGTTAACGCCTGCGAGAGTTCAAATCTCTCATGCTCCGCCATTAAAGACTATAATAATTAGCAAAAGGAGCACATTTTTTATGAAAAATATTAGTGTTGTTATACCATGTTACAATGAAGAAGAATCATTACCTTTATATTTTAAAGCAGTTGATCCTGTTATTAGTAAAATTGAAAATTATAAATTCGATTTTGTACTAGTAAATGATGGAAGTAAAGACAACACTTTACAAGTAATGAACGATATTTATATGTCTAGAGATGATGTTACTATCGTAAATGAAAGTAGAAACATGGGGCAAAATGCTGCTTTGCATGCTGGTTTAATTACTGCTAAAGGCGATTATGTAGTTATGATGGATGTTGACTTACAAGATCCTGTTGAATTATTAATTGATATTGCTAAAAAATTTGATGAAGGTTATGAAGTAGTAAATCCACATCGTGCTAGTAGACAAACTGATTCTTGGTTTAAAAGAACTACAGCAGGAATTTTTTATAAATTTATTAATAAACTTGAAGGAAAACAAATTATTCCTGAAAATGTAAATTGTTTTAGAGGTTTATCTAGAAGAGCTGTTAATAGTATTAATTCTCTTCCAGAAAAGGATCGCTTTTATGTTTCGATTGTTCCTTTAGTAGGATATAAAACTGCGACAATTGATTTTGAAAGACATACTAGAGATGCTGGTCAAAGTAAATACACATTTTCTAAATTATTTACTCACGCATTTAACTTAATTTCTACAACAACTGCAAAGCCTTTATATTTCCCAATTAAATTTGGAGCTATAAGCATGTGTTTAAATGGACTTTTATCATTAGTTTTCTTAATTTTAATGTGGGTATATCGTATAGGTAATATTCCAAGTCAACTCTATCAATCGATATTTTTCATATTTTTCATCTTATTTTGTAGTTCTTGTATTATTTTCTTTATCGGTGTTATTTGTTTATATTTACATAATATTCTTATTAACACTAGACAAAGACCTACTACATTTATTGATCAAGTTTATACTCAAGAAGATAAAAATAAAACTAGTAGCGAGAATAATTAAATTTTAGCATCAAATATAATGGAAGAAGTTAATAATATAAATAGTAAAAAGATAAATCTAATTTTTACATTACTAGAATGTCTACTATCTTTTAGTATACCTTTTATATTGCTTGTTATAATATTTGCAACTAATGGTTTTACCCCTTTTAAAGAAAATGGTGTAACCTTAATTAGTATAGATTTGCAATCACAATATATAACTTATTTAAGAACATATAAACAAATTTTATGTGGAAATCAGTCATTAATATATACTCAAACTAAAGTATTTGGTGGAGATTTCATGTCGATATTTACTTATTATTTAGCATCTCCATTTAATTTGTTTTTAGTTTTTTGCCCTGATAAGTCAATTCCTGAATTTGTATTATTTATATCAATTATTAAATTATCGTTCGCTTCATTAAATTTCTATCTATTATCAAGATATTTATATAAAGGTAAAAAGTTAATTAATATAATATTTGGAATATCATATGGGTTAATATCTTATGGGTTAATGTATATGTCTAATTTCATGTGGTTAGATGGAATTATGATACTTCCTTTAACTATATTAGGATTACATTTTATAAAAGATAATAAACATTTATGGTTATATCCATTATCCTTATTTTATTGTTTAATGACTAGCTGGTATATAGGATTTATAATTTGTTTATTCTTAATTATTTTCTTTTTATATTTATTTGTTTCTAGCGAAGAAAAATTCAAAGCTAAGTTACCTTTTCTTATTAGATTTTGTTTATTTTCTATAATAGGCGGTATGCTAAGTGGAGTATTTTTTATATGTGCTTTTACCCATTTTAGTGGCACTAAAGCAAGTACAAGTTTACCTAGTATATATTTATTTTCTATTTCAACTTTCTTTAGTGGTTTTTTACAAAATAGTTATACCACTGTTAGAGTTATTGAACAAAACACTGGTTATATATCTATGTTTACTGGTGTTGTTAGTTTAGTGTTTGCTTTACGTTATTTTTTAAATAAATCATTTACTTTAAGACAACGTTTAACTTCATTAGGTGTTGTTATTTGTTTTTTCTTAATCGCATCTGTTTCTACTTTAAACGCTTTATTTCATGGTGGAAGAGAGCCGACATGGTTTCCAAGTAGATATTCATTTATTATTGGATTTTTCACTTGTTATTTAGCAAGTCAAGAAATTAGTAATTATACATCAAGTCCTAAATATTCGTTTATATTACCTCTTATTATAATGGCTATTGTAATTCCAATTGTATTATATATTCCTAATTCTAATAATCTTGATGAAAAGTTCAAGTATTATAATGTATCTATTCCTTCTTTAATTATTTTCATAGTAGTAAGCTTAGTTAGTGGAATATATCCATTTATTAAAGATATTAAATTTGTAAATAAACATTCGTTTATATTTGAAAGTGTTTTTGCGATTATATTCTTATCTTTATCTTGTTATTCTTCTTATTTAGGTGCTAACAATATAATTAGTCAAAATAAATCCTTAAATCAGTATCAAAGTAAACAAACTTATTTAACAGATCTTTCATACTCACCTGTTTTTGATGCAATTAAAGAATATGATTCTAGTCAAACTTATAGAATGGAAGGTTTATTTAATAGGCCTGGTAATTATAATAACATCAATAATAACCCGATGTTTTATTCATATAATGGATTAAATCACTTTTCTTCAAGTGAGAAGAAAACAGTAGAAGAATACTTTTATAAAATAGGTTTCCATTACAATGGTTATTTTGAAAGATATGATGGTGGATCTACTTGTAGTATTAATTCATTATTAAATATGAAATATCTTATTGATGTAGGTGATCTATCTTCATCTAATCCTGTATTTTATAAAAACACATCTTTATTAAATCCATGGAAAAAAATAGATTTAACTAATTCTAGTCCTTATCAAACTAATTATTATCAAAACACTAAAGCAATATCTTATGGATTTATAATTGATGACAATTCTTCTTATTATATAAATGAAGGACGATGTAAAGAAAACGGTGATATCTACTGGTATGATCATTTTGAATATCAAAACGAAATATTTAAGACACTAGTATCAGATATAGTAGATGAAAATGGTAACAAAAAAGATATTTTCCATCCAATTAAATTAAATTTAGAAGAAAGTTCTAAATACACATATACAATCGATGATGATGGTTTTTATCATTTCACTATAAAAGCAGGAAATTCTATTACATTTAATTTTTCTACAAAAGAATGTATAGGGAATAATTTCTATTTTAATACTAAAGATGAAGACTCTAGAATATATTCTTATATTGATAATTCTAGAATGGAAAATAACACCTACTGGCATAAAAATATTAGAGGCTTTAAAGACAATCCTACTAATTATCATACGTTAAGACTTTATATAAGAGAAGATTTAAAAGATCATGTAATTAGACCA
>CAVFIT010000107.1:0-7088 GCA_963622735.1 Phocaeicola dorei
AATTTATGGTATAATAAAATTGTATTTAGAGGTTTTTATATGGTTCAAGAAATTAAAATTCATACTCCTTACATCACTTTAGGTCAATTTTTAAAATTTGTAGATGTAATTTCTAATGGAGGACAAGAAAAAATATTCTTATTAGAAAATAAAGTTTATGTAAATGGTGAATTGGAACAAAGAAGAGGTAGAAAATTATATCCAAACGATTTAGTTAAAATAGCTTCTTTGACTTATAAAGTATGTATGTCAATAGATTAGATTTAGCTAACTTTAGAAACTTTAGTGAACTACATATTCAATTTCCTAAAGGAATAAATATGATAGTTGGTCCTAACGCTATAGGTAAAACAAATTTAATAGAAGCAATTTATTATTTAACTATGGCTAGGTCATTTAAAAAAGCCAGCGATGAAAATTTAATTAAGTTTGATACTAACTTAGCTCAAATTAGATTATCTTATCAAAAAGAAGATACTAATAATTTACTTGAAGTAGATATAACAAAAAAAGGAAAGCTTGTTAAATACAACTCACAAAAACAAACCTCAGTTGCAAAAATAATAGGTAACTTAGTTAGTGTGGTTTATTCACCTGTATCAGTTAATTTATTTAGAAATGAACCACAAGAAAGGAGAAAATTTATTGATTCTTCTCTATGTTTATTGTCATTAGATTATATGAATAAACTAACAGAGTATAAAAAAATATTAAAAGAAAGAAATAATTCCTTGTATATGGAAGATGAAATAGTAATTAGTATTCTTACAAAAAGATTAATAGATATTTCTTATTCTATATATGTTAAAAGAAATAAATTTATACAACTATTAAATAAAGAAATTTCTGATATCTATTATAGACTTTTCGATACTACTAATAAGTTGACACTAGAGTATGTTACTAATTTGTCTAAAATAGAAACAAAAGAAGAATTTATAAAAGATATGGAAGATAAATTTAATTCTATTAAATCTGAAGAAAGAAAAAAGAAAACTACTTTAATAGGACCTCAAAGAGATGATTTAGTTGCATATCTAGATTCAAAAGAAGTTTATTCTTATTCTTCACAAGGACAAAATAGATTAGTTGTATTAGCTTTGTATCTAAGCTTATCAAATATTTTAAAAAAGCAATATAATTCTGAACCAGTATTGTTATTAGATGATGTACTTTCTGATTTAGATACAAAAAGAAAACAATTACTTATAGATTTTTTAAAACAAAAAGAACAAGTGTTTATAACCACTACAGAAACTGAATTTTGTAAAGATGGTGTAAATACAATATATATTGAAGAATTATTAAATAAAGGGGTGTAAATATGGCACAAGAAAAAAATGAATTCTTAAAAGATGAAGAAGAAGTTGAATTTGAAAAAGTAGATTTCCTTCAAGAAAGAGAAGCTGAAAAAGCTAAAAGCGATTATTCAGGTAAAGATATTCAAGTATTAAAAGGACTTGAACCTGTTAGAGAAAGACCAGGTATGTATATTGGTACTACTTCTTCAACAGGGTTACATCACTTAGTTAGAGAAATTGTTGATAACGCTGTTGATGAATCATTAGCAGGTTATTGTCATAATATTACAGTCAAATTAGAAAAAGATGATTCTGTAACTGTAGAAGATGATGGTAGAGGTATTCCTGTAGATATAGTTTCTGATACAGGTTTATCAGGTGTTGAAACAGTTTATACAGTTTTACATGCTGGTGGTAAATTTGATGGATCAGATGGCTATAAAGTAAGTGGTGGTTTACATGGTGTTGGTGCTAGTGTTGTTAATGCTTTATCAACAAGAGTTACTGTTACAGTTTATAAAAATGGTAAAATTCATCAAATTACATTTGTTAATGGTGGCCATACTCAAGCACCTGGATTACATGTTATTGGAGAATGTGATATTTCTAAAACAGGTACTACAGTTAATTTCTTACCTGATCCTACAATCTTTAAAGAAACTACTAAATATGATTTTTCTAATATTTCTGAATATTTAAAACAAACAGCTTATTTAATTAGAGGTTTATCATTAACCTTAATTGATAATAGAGTTGATCCTGTATATCAAGAAAATTATTGTTATCAAGGTGGTATTAGTGAATATGTTTCCTTTTTAAATGAAGGAAAGACAACTTTATTCCCTGATGTAATGTATTTTGATGGTAAAGCTGAAAACATTTATGTTGAATGCGCTATTCAACCTACAAAAAGTCAATATTATACTATTAAGAGCTTTTGTAATAATATTAGAACAGCTGAAGGTGGTACTCATGAAGAAGGCTTTAGATTAGCTATTGTTCGTGAATTAAATAAATATTTTAAATTCAAAAACTTATTAAAAGAAAATGATGATAATTTCTCTTTTGATGATGTTACAGAAGGTTTAACTGTTGTTATTTCTTGTAAACACCCTGATCCTCAATATGAGGGACAAACAAAAGGTAAACTTGGTAATGATGAAGTTAGAAAAGTTGTATCTAGTATTGTTGGTGAACAATTAAGAGATTACTTAGAACAAAATCCTAAAAATGGTAAAGCTATGTATGATAGAATTTCTATCGCTTATAAAAGTAGAAAAGCTGCTGAAAATGCTAGAAACAGGGTTGCTGGTAAAAATAGCATAGGTGGTATACCTGATAAATTAGCTGATTGTGTTTCTAAAAATCCTGAAGAAAGAGAATTATTTATTGTTGAAGGTAACTCCGCTGGTGGTTCTGCTAAAAATGGTAGAGATGCTTATACTCAAGCTATCTTACCTTTAAGAGGTAAAATATTAAACATTGAAAAAGCCAGTGATTTAAGAATTGAAAAGAACGCTGAAATTGAAAACATGATTCAAGCTATTGGTGCTGGTATCGGAGAGCAATTTGATATTACAAAAGCTAAGTATCATAAAGTTATTATTATGACTGATGCTGATGTTGATGGTTCACATATTAGAATCTTATTATTAACATTCTTCTTTAGATATATGAAACCTTTAATTGAAAATGGTTATGTATATATTGCTCAACCTCCTTTATATAAACTTACATATCAAGGACACGATTATTACTGCTTTAAAGAAGAAGAACTTGAACCTTTAAAAGCTAAATTACCTGAAAAAGCAAGATATTCTTTACAACGTTATAAAGGTTTAGGTGAAATGGATGCTTCTCAATTAGCTGAAACCACAATGGATAAAAATAAAAGAAAAATGTGGAAAGTTACTGTAAAAGATTTAGAAGATGCTGATAACGCATTAACTAACTTAATGGGCGAATCAGTAACACCTAGAAAAGAATTTATTACTGCTAACGCTAAGTTTGTTAAAAATTTAGATATTAACTAATTCAGAAAGGATATTAATTTATGGAAAACGAAGAAAAAGAAATTCATAACATTCAAGAAGAATCTGAAGAAGAAGCTAGAAAAGAAACTGGTAATGGAATTAGCGGTGTAAAAGATGGTATTGAAGGTGGTATTGAAGATATGGAAATGGGACCTGTTGTAAAAGAGTCCTTTCTAGATTATGCCATGTCAGTTATTGTCGCTAGAGCTTTACCTGATGCAAGAGATGGTTTTAAACCAGTTCAAAGAAGAATTATTTATTCAATGCAATCATCTGGTAATACTCCAGATAAGCCATTTAAAAAATCAGCTAGAATTGTTGGTGATGTCATGGGTAAATATCACCCTCATGGTGATTCAGCTATCTATGGTGCTATGGCTCATTTAGCTCAAGATTTTGCAACAAGATATACATTAGTAGAAGGTCATGGTAACTATGGTAACCAAGATGGTGATGAACCAGCTGCTATGAGATATACAGAAGCTAGATTAGCTAAAATTTCTGTAGAAATGGTTAAAGAAATCAATAAAAACACAGTAGATTTTATTGATGCTTATGATGGTGAAGGAAAAGAACCTGAAATCTTACCTGCAAGAATTCCTAATTTAATTGTTAATGGATCTAGTGGTATTGCTGTTGGTATGGCTACAAATATTCCTTCTCATAACTTATATGAAACAATTACAGCTGTACAAGAATTAATTAAAAATCCTGATTTAACTCCTACAGATTTAATGCAATATATTAAAGGACCTGATTTCCCAGGTGGTGGACTTATTTTAGGTAAAGCTGGTATTAGAAAATATTTTGAAACTGGTTCTGGTAGTGTTGTTGTTAGAGGTAAATACGAATTAAATGAAAAAGGTGATAGAACTTCTATTATCTTTACAGAATTACCTTACATGGTTAATAAAAAATTATTAGCTAAAAGAATAATGAATTTAATTGATGAAAAGAAAATTGAAGGCATTGCTTCAGTTAATGATTTCTCTTCTCATGCTGTAGGTACTAGATTCCAAATTGATTTAAAAAAGAATGCAAACACAGAAATTGTATTAAATCACTTATTTAAATACACTCCTTTACAATCTAATTTCCCTGTAAATATGTTAGCTCTTGATGAAGGTGCACCAAGAGTATTAAATATGAAGCAAGCTCTTGAAATTTTTATTAAATTCCAAGAAAAAATTGTTGAAAGAAGAACTAGATTTGATTTAGAAAAAGCAAAAGCTAGATTACATATTTTAGATGGTTTAGTTATTGCTCATGATAATATTGATGAAGTAGTTAATATTATTAGAAATGCTGAAACTCAAGAAGCTGCTGATATTCAATTACAAGAAAGATTTAGCTTAGATGCTATTCAATCTAAGGCTATTTTAGATATGCCTTTAAGAAGATTACCTCATCTAGAAATGAATAAGATTCAAGATGAAATTAATCAATTAAAAGCTGATATTGAAAGATATAATTCTATCCTTTCTAATTACGATGTATTAAGACAATTAATTTTAGATGAATTAGAAGAAACAAAGAATAAGTTCAAAGATGACAGAAGAACTGAAATAGGTGAAGGTGAATATACTTCTGAAGATGAAGATTTAATAGCTGATGAAGAAATTTTAATTATGCTTACTAAATCTGGATATGTTAAAAGAGTATCTCCATCCGCATTTAGAACCCAAAATAGAGGTGGTATAGGTGTTATAGGTATGGAAACTAAAGAAGATGATGTTGTTGATGTACTAGTTCATTCTAGAACAAAAACAGATGTCTTATTCTTTACTACATTTGGAAAAGTATATAGACTTAGAGGCTATGAAATACCTTTAGGTAGTAGAACAAGTAAAGGTTTACCTATTGTAAATATCCTCAACCTTGAAAAAGATGAAAAAGTATTATCAATTATTTCTGTTGATAATTATGATGAAAATCATTATTTATTATTTGCAACAAGAAATGGTATTGTTAAGAAAACATCTACTGATCAATTTGAAAACATCAATAGAAATGGTAAAATTGCTATAACCTTATTAGAAGGTGATACATTAATTGATGTTAAATATACAGATGGTAATGCTTATATTTCATTAGCATCTTCTAAAGGTAAAGTTTGTACATTTAAAGAAGATGATGTAAGACCTACAGGTAGAACATCAATAGGTGTTAAAGGTATTAATACTGATGGAGGTGTTGTAGTTGGTGCTTGTACATCTCAAGAAGGTGGTAATCAAATCTTTACATTATCTTCAAATGGTTATGGTAAAAGATCATTAGTCACTGATTTTAGAGTTACATCTAGAGGATCTAAAGGTGTTTACGCTATAAAAGTCTCTGAAAAAGCTGGTGATTTAGTATGTATTAAAGCTGTAAAAGAAAGCGATGAAATTATCATTGTTACTGATGGAGGTACAGTTTTAAAGACACGTCTAGCAGATATTCATGAAGCTAATAGACAAACAATAGGTGTTAAAGTTATTACTTTAAAAGAAGGTGAAAATATTTCATCAGTATCTGTTTCTGAAAGTGAACAAGAATTAGAAAAAGACGCTGAAAACTTTGTTGAAGCACCTCAAATAGAATCAAATGATTCTAATAACGATTTAGAAAATTACGTAAATAATCAAGAAAATAATACTGAACAAGAATAAAACATTATGACTGATAAAAAAATTAAAGTTCTTCTTTGTCTAAATGGAGATAAAGATAACAATAAATTTATCATAGATAGAAATGGTTATATCTTAAGATATGCTTTACAAGAAGCTGGTATTGAATATACATATAATTATAATGAAGATTATGATTTGGTACATTTACTTTCAATTAACCAGCTTAAAGCATATTATTCAATGGTAAAACCAAATTCTAGAAAGCCAGTAATATTATCGTTATTTAACGATGATAATGATTTTAAAATTGAACAATTAGATGAAGAAAATAGCGAAATAAAGACTAATATCAATAAAGTAATTAATCAATATAACAATATTAATACTATTATTACATCTTGGCCTTGTCAGAATTTAATATTAGATCATTTTAAATGTGAAGTTAATAAAGTCAGTTTTCCTTTAGGTGTAAAAGATTATTCTAAAAAAGAATATTCTGAATTAGAAAAATTAGCTTTTAGAAAATACTATCAAATACCACAAGATAAAAAGATTGTAATATCTTATGGAGAATACGATTATTCTAAAGGATTAGATACATTTGAAGCTGTAGCTAGAATATTACCTGATTATGAATTTTTCTTTTTTGGGAATAGAAATGGTATATTATCAAATTCTAAACATTACGATAAAACTAATAAAATTATTAATCTTCATTATGAAGCATCTATTCCAGAGGAATTGTATCATTCGTTATTACTAAATACTTCTTGTATATTCTTACCTTATCGTTTTCATTTTGATTCATTAGTATTATTAGAAGCGATGAGACAACAAATTCCTATTGTATCATCTAAAAATCCTATTCTTTATGATCTATTAATTGAAAATAAAACAGCGTTAATAGGAACTACAGTTGAAGAATATTTTAATTTTATTAATAGCATTGATTCAGTTAATTTTAAAAAGGAAGCTAAAGAATTTGCTGACCAATGTACAATTGAAAAATACGCGATAAATCTTAAAGATTTATACTTAAAAACATTAGAAAAAGGTAATAACAACTAGTTATTACCCCTAAAATTAGAAAATAATTTAAAAACTCAACATGTGTTTTTGGAGAGAAAGATGAACTTTTAAAC
>CAVFIT010000108.1:0-6861 GCA_963622735.1 Phocaeicola dorei
CCCTTTGATTATGTCAATTAAATAAATGCATGTGACCAATCATAGGGCGACCTATTGCTATAAGCCTCTAAGGGCAATCCTCATAATAGCATTCCAGAAGATTAATTAATCAGTTCTCAAAATTAGAGAATGTTCAGATTTATTAAATTGCGAATATATTTTACACTTTTTTATTAAATTAATCAATAAAGATTGGGAATGAAGACAATTAAATCTTCATCCCCTGAATTATTAAACACATCTACAAGTCTTGCAATATTTTCCTTAAGCATTTTATAATTACACCAAAGGAAGTAAGCTAATAGAATTATAAGTTAAAATAGCCTTTCTATCTATGTAAATTATACCTAAAATTGTACATCAATTAATGCTTTAAATATTAATAAATTATAGATTACATCATATCATATCATACGTTATGAAACAAATATTGTTCATATCAAACACTATTTATTCTAATTATACTTCACTCGCCAATAATAATTTTGTAACAATCATTTTCCCATTTTCTTCTGTTGCTTCATCAACTAAATCATCTGCCCATAATCTTACAACATGATTATTAGTTGTATATTGCAAACCTTTTATTATCCTTGAATATCTATAGATAGTAGTATCGCTATTAAATTTACAACTTTTACTTAATTTTAAATTTGAATCGTATAAAGTTAAATTATTATTTGTGTTTGTATCCTCTAACACTTTCTTATAATTATTAAACAATGCTGGACATTCATATTTCAACAGGCTAGGTATATTCTTATAAATATACTTATCTATCATTGAAAAAGCACTATATGCTGTCAAAGTACCATCTAACGGATTAACATATATATGATTATTATAATCAATATCTATTATTGCACCATGAATTTTTCCATCCCCGCCTATTTTTTGCATTTCGTTAGAAATTTCTCTTTGATATTCATTATACTTTGCTAAAAACATATTAACTGATTCAACATACTTATCTAATTTGTCATAGTAATAATTAACATCATTATTACAAACTCTAATTTGACCACCATTTAAAATAGATAAATTTCCACTTATTCCAAGCATTAAAAACATATAGTTTCCTTTTCTTTTAAGCAAATATAGTTTTTTAAATTTTCTGTTAAAAGTAACTATTTGATTAATTCCTCTATAAAAATTATGATAATCTTCTTTAGTTATTTCATGAATTCCATCATCACATTCTTTAAATAAATCATAGTCAAAATTAATAGAGAATGATTTAAAATGTACATCTTTGCCAAGATATCCAACTTGATTATCTTCAAAAACTCTTTTTTTCCCATCATCATAGTAATAATTACGATGAGTATGACCACTAACATAGACAACCTCATCAATAGTTTTGGCATCTTCTCCAGCCCAATCTTGAAGTGGCATATGAGTTAAAATTATTAAATTTTTATCATTTAAAGCGCTTGTTACTTTATCATACAATATTTTGAATTTTCGACTTTCTTCTATTTCCTGAGCTCTGCTAATAGTACCTTGGTAAAGCCCATTATCAGCATTAAATTTTTGATTTTCACCAGCAAATCCTAATCCACCAAAAATAATCATTTTAGCAGTTTTAGTCATGATTTGAAGTTCATCGATATTCAAGTTTTTTAAATCACTTTGAGATATTTCTTTCCATCCACAATCATAGTAAAACAAATTATTATGAACAAGATGGAAACAAGAAGAATTTATTCTATCTAGAACATATTTATATTTATTAATTATTTCTTGAAGTGATAAATCTTTAAATTGCCAAAGTTCATGATTTCCAAGTGTAATAAAATAACTAAAATGTTTTAAATTATTTTTGTTATATAAATACAATTCATTTAAAAATGACTCATATAAGCCAATATCATTAGAAATATCGCCACCAATCAAATTAATATCATTTGATGTTTTAGATAATTCTGCAACTAATTTTCTAATAGTACTTGTAATATCTTCCTTGCTTTTACAATTATTACATTTTAGTTTATGAGGTAAATGAATATCTGTAATATAAGAAACTCTATTATTATAATAATTTTCATTAATAGATTTAATACTCGATTTGTTAGTATTTAATTCATTTTCTTTACTTAATTCCAATTCAAAATCATCAAATTTCAAACTAATTTCGTTTTTGTCATTTTCTTGTGAAGATAACACCTTACTTGTAACTTTTATATTATCCGTTTTGAGTTTTTTAAAATCTACGTTTTCTAATCCTTCGCAAGATATTAAATCGGCATTAGACAAATCTCCTTTTAGAAAATAAACAAAATCAAAAAAATAAGTAAAATTATGACTATCTTCTCTTATCAATATATCATTGCTATACCATGACTGTTTAACAACAAAACTTCCTCGATATAGAAGTTTAGAATTTATAAATGATTTTTCAATGATATATCTATTATATTCTTTTGGCAATGGCAATATGGTCGTTTCATTAATTTTAAAGTTAAGAATACTATTTTTATCAATAGGAGCTTTTGATAAATCAGCACCACTTAAATCGCCATTCAAAAAATCAACTAGTTCTTCAAAATGCAAAAAATAGTCTTTCTTTTCAAATGGTCTAGTACCATATTTAAAATATTTATCTTCAACAATATAAAGATACCTACTTTCATCAAAGAAAATTTTTCTTTCAAAATTCAATTTTTCTTCAGCAAAAATTCGTAATCGTTTCTTCCTATTTTGAATTTGACTTTTCGTAAAGATACCATCTTGTTTTTCCATCAAACCGATAGTTTCTCTAGCTACATCAACGCCATATCCAATTATTATATCATCAAATGAAAGGCCTTGTATACAATTGCAACTGCAATAATACTCAACAAGTGCATCTTTAATCACGTTTTTATTAGTTCTTTGAATTACTGAAAAAAACATATTATTTAAATAGCTGGAATTATTACCCTCTACAAAATCACAATAAAAATTAAAATGAGAAAGTTTTAATTCTTTTAGCGTGGTTACCTTTCCGTTCTTTGAAAACCAATCATTTAATTTAATTATAGTTTGTTTCTTAACATTATTCTTCTCTTCTTCAAGAGTTTTAAGTGCATCAAATGAATAATTATCAATTGTATCCGTTGTAAAAGATATAAAGTTAATATTTTTTAGATTTAAATTAAATTCTTCAATTTTTTCCTTTGTAAATTCATATCCATAGAGACAAGTTTTCTCATAAACATCTCCATTTATATAAGAATAAAATTCATTAAAAGTATCAAATATACTTTCTTCAAGATTAGCAAATCTTGAACCCATTTTATATTCTACTGCAATAAACTTTTTAGTTAATACATCATAATATTTACATTTAAAAAGTTTTATATTTAATTTATGTTTATCAATATATTCAAGAACATTATTTATTTCGAGAGCATTTAACTCTTCTAATTTCTTATCATTTTTTAAAGACTTATATATTATGTCTTGTATATCATTTTTTGAATAATTTACTAATGTGTTTTGTCCCATTTTATTCCCCTAAATTATATTTAATTCCTCTTTTAATTCGGTTAATGATTTTTCAATATCAACTAGATCAATAAAGTGTATCCTTACATTAACCTCTAAATTTTGATTATCATCATAACTTTCAAACTTAATCTCTTCACAATCTTTCATTTCATTACTTAATGGATACAACAAATAAATATTCTTAGTGTTATATTTTTTAGCATATGCATACATTTGATACATATCAGCCTGAGATATTCCATAATTCTTTCTACTATCATTTATTAGATTTTTCCATTTTGTATCCATAATAATAATTGTTCCATCTAATTTTGTAATAACTAAATCTGGTCTAAGTGAAAATTGGTTTGATGGGATATTAAATAGATAATATCCTTTATCTTGAGCTGATACATAACAATCATCAAATATTTGCTTAGCATATTTACCAACATATGCCTCAAAAAGTTTCTCCATTGGAAATAATCGAGCTCTACATACAGTGTCTCCTGAAAACGTAGTAAAAGATTTGTTTTTTAAGAAAACTTTCGACCAATTCATTAAAAACTCATAATCTTTAGTATTTCTATCAATTTTAATTTTTGAGAAATCTGCATCATAGTTAATTGATGGATCAACATTTTCAAAATATGTTAATGTTTGAGAACATAACTTTTTATTATATGAATCGTTAGAAAGATTTAATAATTTTAGTAATGTAGATTTGATTAATTTATTTTCAGGTCTATTTAAGTTATATTCATCAAATGAAACATAAAATTTTTCTTTATGTACTAAATTTCTTTTAATTTGTTCTTTAAAAATAATCTTACCTTTAAATACATTTAGATTATCTTCACTTGCAATATAAGAAGACTTTAGTCCCTTCTTACATAGTAATGAAACAGATTGAAGATACATGTTTATACAAAGTTCATAAATATTCATCTTATCTACGTTAAGATTAGATATATTAAAACTTTTACCTTCAAATTTCTTCAATGACCTAAGCATTTTAACAAATATTTTTTTATTCTCATTATCTGAAGAAACCATATCAATCTTAGGTAAAATATCAATTTGAAAACCACTTTTAAATTGTATTAATCCAACATAATTTTTAAATTGAACATATTTCCCGTTTATTCTATCTTGTTTAACGCTTAAAAGTTCATATGCATCTACATTATCTTCAGTTGCATTAAATTCTTCTATAAAATCAATAAGTTGTTGAAATTCACCTCTGTAATCGTAAATAGCATTCTCCCCCATTCTATTTTTAAGTTCTTCTTCATTTATTTTTTCATATTCATGTACAATGATGCTATTCACGATTACTCACTTCTTTTCTATTTATAAATTTGTATATAACTTTCAGCCTCTTTTAATGCTTCATTATTAATTTCGTATCTATAATTACTAGTAATATCTAAATCATAATTACCTTTAAATATAGTTCTATCTTTAGAATTATCTATTTCATGTATAAATTGATATCTATCATCTTGTTTTCCGTTATCTCCTAATACTAGTCTAATTTTGCTGTAATCTTCATAGAAGTATTCTTGTAATAAAGGAATAACTTTATTTTTAAATATGGAAGCTAAATCATCAATGGTTGAATTATTATCTAATCCTGTAAAGAATGCATGTCCAATAGTGTGTTCTCTATCATATAAAACAGTAATTCTTTTATTTATAGTTTCAAGCATCTCTTTAATATTTACACCAGAAATAATTACATCTTTTACAACTCTTGAATCAGGCATCATTTCGACAAAGTTAAATCTTCTTCTTAATGCTGTATCCATTAAGCTAATAGATCTATCCGCAGTATTCATAGTACCAAGAATGTATACATTATTTGGAACAGAAAAACTTTGTCCAGAATATGGAAGTGTTACACTCATTTCTTCTTTTGCTCCACCACGTTTTGATTCTTCAATTAAAGTAATTAATTCTCCAAATATTTTTGAAATATTACCACGATTAATTTCATCAATAATAAATACGTAAGGTTTAACGGAAGTATTTTTATCAATATTAGTATTTTCTTTTATTAATTCCATAATCCCAGTTCTACTTATATTCGGTAAATTACTACATGTCTTAATAGGTAATCTGTTGCCCGCATTAATCTCTTTAATATTTATAATTTTATCTTTAAAAAGCCATTTAACTTTTCTAGCTACCTTATATTCAACTTTATTGTTTAACTCTTCTACATCTCCTTCAATTATACCAATTCCGTTTATTTCATAAAAAGAGTATAGTGATAGTACTATGTCGCCTATTTGCATCTTATTTTTAAATATATTTAAACTATGATCAGGTGAATTTATATCAAAGCCAATTCGAATATAACCTTCATCAAAACATTCTCTTAACACATTTGTCTTTCCACCATATAAAGCCATTTTCCATATAGGTGCATTAGGGTCTACTCCAATCGAATCAACATTTGTTAAACTGTTTTTAGCATTTTCGCAAAATTGTTTAAAGACACCAGAAACTATATCATAAATCACATTATCCTCATCAAGACTTGGTTTAATTCCCTCAATAAATTCTTCATATCCATATGATTGATGGAAAGTTGTAAATTTAACTCTTCCCTCGCTTACAAGTTCATTATATCTAGGTATAATATCAGTATCGTAATCTAACTTCTCAACTTTAGATAAATCACCATTATAATCACAAATAGCAACTACATATTTTTTTGTATTGTAAGTTTTACCAGTTCCTGGAGGACCATATAATATTGTGTTTAATCCGATTTCTAAATTTTCTTCCTTATCCATATTTTCCTCTCCAATATTTGTTTCTTTTTCAAGTTGATTAATTTCATTTTGAATAGGATTAATTTTTTTGTTTTTGACAAGATTATGTACATAATTTATATATGCATGAGAATTATTTAATTGTTTATTATCAATTTGTTCATTTGAAGCTGATGCACATTTAATAAATTTTTTTAATATTTCCTGTTCTTTCCTTTGTTTACTTAAATCATTCCCATTAATATCCAAAACTTTTGGATGTTCATTATTGTTATATTCGTTTTTTAAATATAATTTATAAATTGAGCCATTTAATGAAATTTCTACCATAGATTCTCCTTTTTAATATCATATAACATTTAACATTCTACCATATAAAAATTAATTTGAAATATATAGTTTATAGAATTAGTTGCGCATAAATATATTTTGATTAATATATTTCAAAGTTTTTAAATCAAATAAATATTCTAAGTAAAATACCTATTTTAATATAAATGATATAAAACTATCCGATTAACACGCTTATATCATTTATATATAACAATTATCTAACTAAAGTATCATATACAGCAAGTGCATAAGATGCACATTGCATATTATCACT
>CAVFIT010000109.1:0-6854 GCA_963622735.1 Phocaeicola dorei
GTTCTAAGAGATTCAAAATTTTGGAAACTCTATTTTCAGATATTCTTTTAAAATTATCTTTTTTATTTTCATTTCTATCTTTCTTTTTTTTAGTTAGTTCGTCCATAATTATCTATCTCCTAAATTAATTATATAACAAAATTAAAATTAAACAACAAAATATTGGTAATATTTTTCAACTATTACCAATATTTTGTAATTATTATTCCAGTTTTAGATTCAAAGTCTTATAATCTTTAAACTTAAAAAACATTTATGTTAAAGAACTAGTTTTAATTTATTTGCAAATTCATCGATTTTATTTTTAATTTCTAATAATTGTTTCTTCAATTCGGCAGATTTATCCTCAGCATTATCAATAATGCTAAAGTTTACTTTATAAGACTTTATATGCCACCACGAATTAAAATCAAGTTCTTCAGCTTCTAAAAATTCTACTTTCGATTTAATCTTGTCAATCATTACTTTATTTTCCTTGAATACCTTAATAGTAATATAAACTTTAGAACGTGTCACATTAAATTCACAATAATATTGTGATTTAAATTTTTCATTATCCCATAAAGTGGAATTTCCTGTATATGTCAAAACTTCTTCTAAAGACTGTAATTTAAATTTTATCCATGTATCACTCTTTGGCATTATTTTAGGATCATAAATTATAGTTCCTTCAGTAGCTAACGAGTTAAGACAACTTCTAATTAGTTTAACTTTATCTGCTTTGGAAATTGTTTCATTAGAATCTATAGATGTATAGAAAATAAAATCATCCGTTTCTAATTCAAATTCTCTTAACAAGTACCCAATACAACGTACAATCTCATTAAAACTTCTATTAGTTTCGATATAAATACCTGTATTTAATAATTCTTTTGGAGTGCGAAGAGCATTTAAATTATAAGATAAAAATGGTGTTGTAGCACTGGCACTCTTCCAATCCTTCATAGCTAATCCTTTTAATTTTTCGGAATCCAGTGAATTTAAAAATTCAATAAATTTCATTAACATTTCTCTTGCTGAAGTTACTTCTTTATTTTCACCCATAAAGATAAAATTAGTTGGTTTTTTCCCTGTATAGTCATAAATATCATCGACATGGTGACTATTTTCTTTATCAATTACTATCTTTTTACCAAATACCTCTGGTAATTTTAAATCTTGTAATAATTTACTGCTTAATCTGTCAGCTCTAGATATAATAGTTTTTTCATTCCATCTTTGCTTATCTATTACATCTTGATTTAAAATAACAAATTTGGACTTAGCTTTGATCATATCTACTTTCTCTTTGAATTTCTTATCTGATAATTCACGGTTATAACCTGTAAGAGATAAGTTACCCAGTGTATGTAAATATCTATCATAAACTACATCAAAATTTTCACCTATTTCCTTACGCCAATCTTCATTATCTTTATTTTGAGGCATAATATGTTCTATTGTTGTATCCGAATCAATTTGAACTATTTCTTTTATTGCGTTAACACCATTTTCTAATATTGAAAGCAAATATTTACATAAACTTCTATTTTTATAAATATTTTCAGTCATAAGTTTTTCTTTAAATGTAGTATCATTTGGTGTCGCATCTTTTGTATAAGCTAAATTTACTGCCATAAAAGTATAAACAGTTTCTAAATAATCATTTTTCAAATATTCTTCTTTAAAAATTCTCTTGTAAAGTGATCTATATAAGCCTCTTAAAGAATTTGAAGGTATTCCAACCACCAATCTTCTTATAGTGTAATTCAAGTAAAATTGCAATATTTGAAGAAGTATTTCTTCATCAATAACATTCTTTTGATAATCATCGAATACATTAAATAAGAAAGTATACATTGTAGATTGTTTTAAGCTTCTATATGCAGCTAAATAGTTGTTTATTTCTTTTGAATAATCATTATCAAATCCAACAAATGCAGCATAAAATTTTGAGTAATAGTTTAATTCTTTCATTATATCCTCATGACTATACTCAGAACTATCAGCCCATTTTTTGAATTGTTGATATGCTTCTACTTCTTTTACTTCACCAAGCTTAAAAATAATATAGGTAAGGAAGTATTTATTAATTTCGATTTTACCTAGTGTTGTTTCCATAGGAAGCCAATATTCTTCAAAAAGATAATCCATATTTACATCAGTCATTAATAAATAATTACGGATCAAATCTGCAAGTTTCAAATCCTCTCCAGTCGAATTAATTCTTTCAAAAATCACTTGTGGTTCATCATTAGGTTCTTTTAGTGATATCATTACAATTTCTAATCTTTTTAATCCATTAAGAATATTTTTAATTTTATATTCTTCTTTCTTCTTTTCATTAATTAAACTACAAAAATAATCATAATTAATCCAAATATTAGAATTTCTATCCATTTTATCTTGTTTATCATTCATCAATAATAGAAATTGTTCATTATCACTCTTTATAGGCTTTAATTTTAATTTATTCTTTTCTTGTTTATCAAAATCATGTGAAGCTGATTCATTAAATAATAGGCCTTTAATCTCCTCTTTATCAGAACTATCACCCTTATCATATAATGCTTTTAATAATAAATAGACAGAAGTCATTCTTTGTTGACCATCAACAATTATATAGTATTTTAACCCACCTTCTTCATCTTGTTGAACTTGAACTACAGTTCCTAAAAAATGAGTTTTTTCCTTTTCATATGCATTTATAACGTCATTAAATAATTCTAAACAATTATCTTTTTTCCAATCATAATTTCTTTGATAAACGGGAATTTGATATTGTCTTTTATTATCAAACATAGTATCTATAATTTTTTCTGGTTCTGCTTTCATATAAGTCCTCACATATTTTCATTCATAATATACTCCGCTTGTTTAATTACATCTTCAACAGCAATTTTTGTATATTCTGGTGGATAATTATATTTCTTTAAACATTCTTTAATTTTTGTTCTCATTTTTGCTCTCGTAGATTCTTTATTAGACCAATCAGTTGAAGCATACTCCTCTACAACTTCTTTAAGTTCTCTTGCAATAAGCTTTAATGTTTCATCATTTAATAATTCTTGAGCAGATTTATCTCTAATTAATGCATCGTAGAACGCTCTTTCTCTGCCATAAATACCAAGTTTATTAGCTTCTTTTTCATCAGTTACCATTTCACCTGCAAAGTTAACCAAATCAACAATAGTTTGTTCAGGAGCAAATTTAGCATCTCTATCATTATATTTTTCTAAGATTTTACGTAATCTCTTAGAGTATTCTTGCGATTTGAAATAGTTATTCTTTCTACTTTCAGCAATCGCTCTTTCAAGTAATTTCTTAACGATTTCAACAAATACATGAGGAGGATTTTTCTTTCTTAATTCTTCAATCTTTTCTAAACTCAACAAATCAATGACGTTTTCTTCAGAATTATCATTTTTAGATAAGACTTTAACTTCATCACCTTTAATTGCATCAGCAAGTAATGATGATACATATTTATTCATTTCGCTAGTTGATACAGGCCCCGTTTTTGTTCTAAGTTTTAAGATATAACTTCTAATAGCTAAATAATATAAAACATCATCTTTTTCATCTTTAGTGCATATACCACCACATACAACAAATGCTTGTTTAATAGCTAATGATAAATCAGAAATAAACGAATCTTCTCTCTTTTTATCTTCTAAAATAAATTGAGCACCATCTTGAATTGCGCTAAATCTTGTTGATGAATCTTGACTATAAAATTTCGCTTTTTCAATTTTATAGAACCATTCATTTAAAATACTTAATTTTTCTTTTAATAGATTATAAATTTCAAGTTTAATATCTTGAACATTATTTTCTCTATCTCTATCAGTATATTCAGTTAATGCACTATCTAATGCTTTATTTAAGCCTATATAATCAACAATTAAACCATATACCTTCCCAGGATATACTCTATTTACACGTGCTATAGCTTGCATTAAGTTATATGATTTTAATCTTTTAATAAAATACATTACATCAAGATCAGGTACATCAAATCCAGTAAGCCACATATCAACAACAATTGCAATCTTATATTTAGAAGTATCTTTCTTAAATTCTTCACCTAATTCTTTTCTATAATCAGAATTACCGAAAAGTTTTCTCATTTCTTCTGTATCTTTATTAGATTCTGTTACAACTAAAATTACTTGCTCTTTCATCTCAGGGCAAACTTCTTCAGTTATCTTCTTATAAAGTTTAGCGGCAGCAACTCTTGTTTGGCATACAATCATAGCTTTACCATTTAAGAAATCTTTTCTTTCTTTATAATGAGCCATGATATCACGAGCAAATAAATCAATCATACTATCATCTTCTAAAATGACTTTTATTTTAGACATTTCAGCTTTAGATCTTTCAATTGAATTTTTATCTGCTTTTTCGTTAGTATCTAAATCATCATAATATTCATCAATTTGCTTTAAAATTTCATCATTTGTCCATACTTTAGCGAGTCTTGATTCATAATAAAGTTTAACTGTTGAGCCATCAATAACTGATTGTGTCATATCATAAACATCAATTATATCACCAAAAATATCAGTTGTTTGTTTGTCTTTTGTCGAAACAGGAGTTCCAGTGAATCCTATAAATGTAGCATTAGGGAGTGCTTCTCTAATATATTTTTCAATACCGTATTTAAATACCGCTTCCATTTCATTAGTAGCTTCATCTTTAACATATTTTACAGTTTCATAAATACCATAATGTCCTCTATGAGCCTCATCAGTCATTACGATAATATTATTTCTTTCATTCTTTGGTAAATTTTCTTTATCAAATTTTCCTACAGTTGTAAGGATAATACCGCCTTGTTTAATTGATCCAAGTTTCTTAACTAAATCTTCTCTTGAAGTAGCAATTTGTGGTTCTGTTTTAAGATATGCTCTTGCGCTAAAGAATGTTTTATACAATTGATCATCCAAATCAATTCTATCTGTTAAAACAACAATTGTTGGTACATTTAAACTAGGATCAAGTAATAATCTATGAGCAAGCATTACCATAGAAAAAGACTTTCCACTACCTTGAGTATGCCAAACTATACCAGCTTTACCTGAGCCTTGTGGTTTAATTGTCTTTTCAATAGATACTAAGGCTTTATTAACACCAAAATATTGGTGGTATTGAGCCATAATTTTAACAGGCTTATCATTCTTATCTTGAATAAAGAAAAGATTGTTTTTAATTACATCTAAAAGTCTAGATTTATCGAATAAACCATCAATTAAAATATTTAATTTTGTTACACAATTATCATCGTAACCTTTTTCACCACTTACACTCTTCCATTCGTTATATCTATCTATTTTTGAAGTTAGAGTTCCTACTTTTGTAGATACACCATCAGATATTACTAAGAATGCATTAAAGTTAAATAATGTTGGAATATCATATCTATATCCATCATGTTCACTATTAGAGCCTAATTGTCTATAAGCATGTTCTAAAGTAGCATCCGTTGCGGATTCATCAAATGATTTTAATTCCATCACTATTAAAGGTAATCCATTAACAAATATGATAACATCTGGAATTCTTACTGATCTTCCTTCGTTAAATTTAATTTGATGAGATACTTGAAATACATTGTTGTCTACATTGTCATAATCAATAAACTTAATTAAAGGATTTATTTCATAATCCTTAGATTCCACAGTAACTCCATCAATTAAATATTTATGAAATTGAAAGTTTCTTTCGAATAAAGAAGGATTTTCTAGTCTTGTTACTTTGTTAATGGCATCGTTTAAAATAGTATCATCAGTTGTGTGGTTAATTTTTCTTAAACATTCTAATAACAAGTCTCTATTAAAGAATTCATCTAGTTTTCTATTTTCAACCCAAAAATCATGTTCATCTATAAGTTCATATTGTTTATTTTCTAATAAAGAAATTATTGTTTCTTCTACTACTGATTCATATACCACAGAAACCACACTCCCCAAGTAATTAAAATTAATATTTATGTCTTCTATTTTATCATACTTTATGTTAAATCTCAAAAATATAACACTTTTTGTAGTAAACATTCTAACATTTTATCAATTTTTTATTTATCAATAGTTAACACTATAGGTAGTGTTGATGATTTGATTGAAAATTTTCAACAACAAATTGAAAAAATATGTTCTATTTTAACTACGGCTTTAAGTAAATATTCCATTCTAACGCCTATAAGTTCGTACAATCCTAAAATTATAAAATCTGGAATCTCATCATTTGACAAAGACAAGATATATTTAGATACTTCAAGTGTAGAAGGTATCAATAATATATCAAATGGTGAAAATATTACTTTTTCTAAACGTCCTTCTAGAGCGAACATGGAACCAATACCCAATAGTGTTTGTTTCGCTAAAATGAAAGATTCTAATAAAATTTTAATAATTACAGATAATGATAGAGATATTATTGAAAATAAGATTTTATCAACTGGATTTTTAGGAATTAAAGCAAGTGATGAACTACCTATATCATTACTTACAGCAATCATTATTTCTAGTGATTTTCACATACAAAGAGATTTAAATTCTGTAGGTACTACTATGGCTGGTATTAATAATGATGCATTCTTAAAAATACAAGTTCCTTATTTAACTAAAAATGAAGTCGAGGCATTTGATTTAAAATATAGAAATTTAGTTAATGAATTATCGTTATTAAGAAGAAAGATTAATGTTTTAAAGAATGAAAAAGATATATTATTAAATAAATATTTCTAAAAAATAATACCTTCTGCAAAGGAGGTATTTTTCATGAAAGATTATAAAGATTTCTTATTACATCAAAATTTGTCTAAAAACACTATTGAATCTTATTCAACAGCAGTTACTCAATTTTTCAATGAT
>CAVFIT010000110.1:0-6846 GCA_963622735.1 Phocaeicola dorei
AAGTTTTTTGAGAGAATTTTGGTATTGCTTTGCTTGTTCAATAATCTTTTTATAGATTCATCTTCTCTATAAAACTTTTTCAACCATTGTAGCAAATAACCTTGATACGCTTCTTCTCGATATTCCTAGTTTCACAACGGGAGTGTTCATAGGAACACCGGGGTTGTTAATCAGTTTTGGCAACACTCTTTTTTATTTTCTTAGTTTCGAGTGCCTACCATTTCATCAATAAAATATCATATGAGAGTTTTTAATATTGACATTTATATTTACTCTGATTATTTATAAGCGTTGTGTGGATATCCCAGCAATCTTAATAGCGTACACTGACGTCACAGAGCGTCAGGGGAGCTTATCAAGATTTAATTTAGGTGGTTGATAATTACAAAATACAAGTTTTAAATTAACATTGTTTGCAAATGCATTCAGTTGATTACAATCAATTGACAAAATGTTTATTTGTTTCTATAATGTAATCAGAAGGAGATAAATGAATATGGCAAACAATTTAGTACAATTTAGAATAGACGAAACTTCAAAAATTCAAGCAGCACTAATCTGCAACCAATTAGGCATAGATCTTCAAACATATATGCGTATGTGCATCGCTAGATTGATTAGCAAGAAAGGAATTCCATTTGACATGGTCTTAAGCAATGAACAATCAGAAGGAATGAATGCGCTTATGGAAGCAGGAAAGATTTCAAAAGAAAACGGCAACTCTGAAATGACACTAGACGAAATCAACGAAGAAATTAGATTAGCTAGAGAAGCTATTGATGCTAGAAAAGCCGAAAACAAATGAAATTTTACGTGGTAATCGACACGAACGTTTTATTAAACCCGAATCAAACCCAGGAATAATTTATAATCTGGTTCAACAAGGAACAATCGTTCCCATAATTAATGACAAGATTGTATTAGAATACTTTGAGGTTTTATCTCGCCCAAAGTTTCATTTTACAAATGAAATAGTAAATAGCATCATAAATAACATTGTTAACAAAGCTATTCTAATTGATGAGGATCACATTGATATCGAACTTCCCGATGAAAAAGACAGAGTATTCTATGAAGTTACTATAACATCAAAGGAAGAAAGAAACACAATGCTTGTTACAGGAAATATGAAGCATTTCCCGGTTGAACCTTTCATCGTTACTCCAAAAGAACTTTGTGATATCATCTTCAAGAAAATTTGTGAGGCCTAGTAAAAGTCAACATTCAAGAAGGCATAATGCCTTCTTTTTACTTATTTTTTGAATACCTTCTTCCTCTTCATGAATATTCTATTACAGCTATAGCGTGATCAAATCTTTAAAAATGCGAACTCTTTTTATATTTTTCTTTTCAAAAATAATATTAGCTTTAATAATTAAATCATTAGTTGTTTTAAATTCATTATTACTAACACACGATACATTATAAAACTTTCTGTTAATATTATTATGAGCAGTTATCCAATCTTTAAATGTAATCCGATTAAGATTGTTTCTTCCAGCATACTCAAAAATACTTAATCCATAGATTCGATAGTTCCAACAATATTCGTACCTTTCTTAGTCACTATAACGATGCTGTTTAAATTCAACAAGTAAAAACCTCCTAGTTTCATCACTAAGAGGTTACCATATATTATGTCATCATATAAGCGTGTTATTTTTTTAAGTATACGTCTTTAGTTTTTTAAAAAAAGACCCCTTAGTTTAAACATAAGAGATCGATAATTCAACTGGTGCCCTGGACGAGGCTTGAACTCGTACGCTATCGCTAGCATCAGATTTTGAGTCTGACGTGTATGCCAATTTCACCACCAAGGCAAGTGCTTTCTACTACTAATTGAATAGTTTCAAGATTACTCTCATTTAGGTAGATTTTTTTTAATGTTAGAAAACTTAAACTTTGAAATTCATTTCTTTTTCATTTTTAAGCAAGTTATTTTAGCATTTTTTAACTATAAATTTAAAGTATATATTTCATTTAAATAAAAACACTCTCTTAATCTATGTATTTTAACAATCAAATTACACTTAATTTTCTAATTTTTTGTATAATTATTAAGTAATTATTAAGAAGGGATAAATTAAATATGAATATTGCTGTATTTTTAGGAGCAAATAAAGGAAACAATCCTAAAGTTGAACAAGAAACAAAAAAATTAGGAAATTGGATAGGCTCTACTTCTAATACATTAGTATATGGAGGATCATGGGCTGGATTAATGGGAGTTATTGCTAAATCAACCCAAGAAACAGGTGGAAAAGTAATAGGAGTTGAACTTAAATTATTTGATGATGATGGAGCTTCTTATTATGATATAGATCAATTTATAGTAACTGAAACTATTCAAGAAAGAAAAAAACTAATGTTAGATATGTCTGATGCATTTATTGCTGTTTGTGGGGGCGTAGGAACTTTAGATGAAATCAGTGAAATAATATGTGTTAATAAAATTGATAAAAAACATAGACCTGTTATTTTATTAAATACAGATGGATATTATGAAGGATTACGTATTCAAATTCAAACTATGGTAAAATATCAATTTTTATCTCAAGAAGATGCTGATTTAATTAGTTTTGCAGATGATGTAGATCAAATAATTAAAATATTATCTAAATAAATTCAATCATAATAAATGAACATAAGCATGTAACCTATGTTCATTTATTTTTTAATCAATTAATTAAATTTTGAAGAATTCGTCAGCTTTACCTTCTGAACCAAACAATTTAATTTTTTCAATACACTTAGCTTTAATAGCTTCAAAGCCAGGTTTTAATAATTTTCTAGGATCATATCCTTTTTCTTTATTTGCAGATGTAGGATCAGCTTTACCTGCTGCACAATATTTAATTGTAGCTTCAGCAAAAGCTAATTGACAATCTGTATTAACATTGATTTTAGAAACACCATCTTTAATAGCGTGAACGATTTGATCATCAGGAATACCTGTACCGCCATGTAAAACTAAAGGAATATTACCTGTAGCATTGTTAATATTATCAAGAGCATCAAAATGTAAACCAGACCAGTTTTCAGGATAGATACCATGGATATTACCAATACCAGCAGCTAAGAAATCAACTCCTAAAGCAACAATCTTTTTACATTCTTCAGGATCTGCGACTTCCCCATCAGCTGTAATACCATCTTCAGTACCACCAATAGCACCAACTTCAGCTTCAATGGATAATCCTTTATCATGAGCTAAATTAACTAATTCTTTTGTTTTAGCAATATTTTCTTCAAATGGTAAAGAAGAACCATCAAACATAACTGAAGTATAACCAGCTTCAATACAAGCTTTAACTGCATCATAATTACCATGATCAAGATGTAATGCTACAGGAACTGTAATTCCTAAGGATTCATCTAAAGCCTTTACTAAAGCAGCGACAGTTTTATATCCACCCATATACTTACCTGCACCCATACTAGTAGCGATAATTACAGGTGAATTTGTTTCTTGAGCAGCTAATAAAATAGCTTTTGTCCATTCTAAATTGTTGGTGTTGAAATGACCAACTGCATAATGACCTTGCTTAGCAAGTCTTAACATACGTGAAGCATTGACTAACATAATTAATAAAATAGTCCTTTCTATTTAACTATTAATTATTTTAGTCTTAAAACAAAAAAAATACAATTCATTTAATAAATATTTTAAAAATAATTTATAATTGAACTAATATTTAGATTTTAAATATATTGTTTTTATGTTTAAATCTAATAATCTAAGTTTTATAATATTTGATGTATGGGGGTTAATTTCATGAAAAAAAGTGATGTATTAAAAATAATATCTGACACATCTTTAACTTATGATCAACAAGTATTAGCACTTGCTAAACTTGCAGAAAATAAAGATACTACTTTAAAAAGAAATCCATTATGGATTAAAGCTTTAAAAGAAAAGAAAGTATGTGATTTAAATGAAGGATTAGCACCTGCTAGACCTAGATATATTCTTCCTGATTATGATATTTTAATGGAAAAAGGATGCTCGTTTTTAGGACTAAGTAAACCTAACACTTTATTAGAAGCATGTAATAACTTACTAATATTTTATAAACATGTCCCTTCTATTACTAACTATGTTGTATATTTAGGAAACTTCACTAAACTATTTAAAAGATGGGATGATGAAGCTAACAAAAAAGAAACAGAAGATATATTACGTTGTTTCTTACTTCATATAGATAAAACATTAACTGATTCATTTGTCCATGCTAATATTGGCCCAGAAGATAGTAAAATAACTAGATTAATATTAAAACTAACTAAGCAAATGCAACTAGCGATTCCTAATATTACATTACTTTATGATGAAAATATTACTAGTGATGATTTTGCCCTAGCTTGTATAGATACAATGTTATATACTTCTAAACCATCATTTGCTAACCACAAAATGTATTCAAAAGAACATTTAAATCACCCTTATGGAATAGCAAGCTGTTATAACGCTTTAAATATAGGTGGAGGTGGATATACTCTTCCTAGATTAAGGTTATATGAAATATCAACTGAAGCTAAAAATATAGATGATTTCTTTAATAATGTATTACCAAAATATGTAAACTTAATTTTAGAATACATAGATCAAAGAATTAAATTTATAGTAGAGCAAACAGCATTTTTTAAATCTAATTTTTTAGTAAAAGAAGGTTTTGTAAAACAAGAAAACTTCACTGGTATGGTAGGAGTAGTAGGTGTAGCTGAATGTGTTAATAACTTACTAAATATTAATGATAAATCTTTAGGATTTGGTCATAATAAACAAGCAGAAGAACTTGCTATTAAAGTACTTTCTAAAATAGAAGAAATGGTGAATAATCATCATGGATTATATTGCTCTAATTGTGATAATAAATATCAAATGCATGCTCAAGTCGGCATAGATTCAGATGGACTTGATGATGCACCTGGATGTAGAGTCCCTGTAGGATATGAACCTAATTTATTCGAGCATCTTCAACTTGAATCTAAATTACATAAGTACTTCCCTTGTGGAGTAGGTGATATATTTAAATTTGATCAAACCTGGTTAAATTCTACTCCTGCAATATTAGATATTATCAAAGGCTCATTTAATAATGGAATGAGATATTTTACTTCATATAATCAAGATAACGATGTAGTAAGAGTCACTGGTTATCTAGTAAAAAAGAGTGAGATTGAAAAATTAAGTAAAGGTGAACAATCTTTAAATAACGTTACTATTTTTGGTAAAGGTGCTAAAGAAAAAGGTCACGCCTTAGATAGAAAAATCTATGATAAAAGCGGCAATTAATAAAATAATAGAATTTTCAAATGTAGATGGTCCTGGAAATAGAATGACTATATTTTTTCAGTCATGTCCTTTTAAATGCTTATATTGTCATAATCCTGAAACCATAAATATATGTAATAACTGTGGAGAATGTGTAAAAAAATGCCCTACTCATGCATTAAGTATAGATTCATCTAATAAAGTAATATGGAATAAAGATAAATGTGTAAACTGTGATACATGTATAAAAACATGTAAGAATCTTTCCTCTCCAAAAATTACATATTATACTGTAGATGAATTAGTAGAAAAAATAAAATTAGTTAAACCTTATATACGCGGAATAAGTGTATCAGGAGGAGAATCTACAATCCATCATGAATTTTTAAAAGAATTATTTATTCAAGTAAAAAAATTAGGATTAACTTGCTTAATTGATTCTAATGGATGGATAGATTTTAAAAAGATCGAGGATTTAATCGATATTTCTGATGGAGTTATGCTAGATGTTAAAGCATATGATAATAACTTTCATAAATACTTAACTGGTAAAGATAATACTGTAGTACTTGAAAATTTAAAATATTTACTTTCAAAAAATAAATTAGAAGAAGTAAGAACAGTAATACTACCAAACTATGATTTACAAAACATTAAAACAGTAGAACAAGTATCAAAAATAATACAATCTAACACTAGATATAAATTATTGAAATACAGATGCTTTGGAGTTAGAAAAGAAGGTATAGATGTATTTGGAAATGTTATAGTCGATGATTCTTATTTAAAAAAGATGCAAGAAATCGCTATAAAAAATGGATGTAATACATCTGTAATTATATAAGTTTTTCTATTTAGAGTAGAAAAACTTTTAATTTTTAGTAAATTTTTCTAGTTGGAGTGGAAAACTTTTACTTTTTTAAATATTCTTTAGTATAATATTAAAAAGGAGATTTTAATATGATAATTAGACAAGATTATTTAGAAAAAATAAAGCCTTTCATAAATGTTAAAATAGTAAAAATATTAGCAGGTATTAGAAGATGTGGTAAATCAACTATTTTAGAAATGATTGAACAAGAATTTTTATCTAGCGGAATTAAACAAGATCATATAATAACAATTAAATACTCATCTGAAGATTATGATGAATATTTTACGTCTAAAAAAATGTATCAAGAATTAAAAGATTTTATACAAGATAAAGAAAAATACTATTTTTTACTTGATGAATTACAAGAAATAACAGGTTGGGAAAAAGTAATTAATACTTTGTTAGAAGATTATAATACTGATATATATGTAACTGGATCAAACTCTAGATTAATGAGTAGTGAAATTTCAACTTATCTAACAGGTAGATATATAACAATACCAGTTTATACTCTATCATTTAAAGAATATTTATCATTCAAAAATGATTCATCTAAATCAGCTAAACAACATTTAAAAAATTATATTATTCAAGGTGGATTTCCATTAATTGCAAATACAAATTTCGATGATAAATCAGCATATTCTATAGTTGAAGATATATATAATTCAGTAGTACTAAATGATATAACTAGAAG
>CAVFIT010000111.1:0-6794 GCA_963622735.1 Phocaeicola dorei
CAATAATATTAATCTAGAATTCAGTTAAAATTCTAATTTAAGCATTAATAAAAGATTAATATTGAAAGTTGTGAAATTTAATATTTAATTAATTAAAAAAGATAATCAGGTATAGTAATTAATAACTATATTTGGATTATCTTTTTGTTTTGAAGCGTTAAATTTTAGTGAATATCTTTAATGTAATCAAAGGAGTGTTTTAATATAATTTAGAATACCTACTTAAATCGTGTAAAAGTCACTTCTAAACGTGTAAAAATTTAGCACCTTAGAGTTATGATTATTTAAGAAAAAGACTAGGTATGACAAAATTGATTCTAATTTTGAAAATTTTATTAAATAAAGGCACACAATATTTGATCTTCAGTGAATTGTTCGTTAGTATTAGTATCGATGTATATCTCATCTAAAAATTCAAATTCGTCATTAGTTGTAGCATATTGAATTCTTTTAATATTACGTTCAATACCATCCATAACCAAGCAAAATTCATTTTGTAGTATGATTCTTTGATTTGGTTTTAATTCGAATTTATTGCATATTTTTTTGTTCTTTTGCTGAACATTAACATTGATGATTGTATCATGCATCATAACGTTATTAGCTTTATCAATGATGAAATACTTATTAGTTGGCATTTCATTTTTAAATTTCATAATAATAGTTGCATCATCAAAATTAAAAGTTTTTGTATTATTATTTTTTTGAAAAGAAGTCAATGATTCAAAATTTGTTAATGATAAAGACGATGATGTAATATATGACTTGATATTGTAATTAACATTATTTACAAGAATATTAGAGGTCATTATGTTAGAGTATAATTTTGGCGATATAATAGTATCATCACCCCACCCAAATATGTGAGTAAACCAATGAGTTGATCTTGTATGTGATAAAGCAGAATCGATTGCTTCATTTACTGACTTTCCTGCAGTAATTTCTTCCCATAATTTATCAGTAAACGTTTTAGAAGTGTTTACATAGGTTAATCCTGGAAAACCTAATGTTTTTTGTGCATTTCTATGTTTAGCAGCATATTCTGCTATGTTTCCTTCTTTTCCACCATAACAAATAGCCCATACAGAAAGAATGCTGTTAGACATATCAGGTAGATTACTACCATATAAATATTGCCCACTTGATAATAAGGCAGCACCACTTGAACTTCCGTGCGAAGAAAGCATATAGTATTTGTTATTCAAACGAGAATATCCATTTCCATCGATGCAAAGAACATCGTTTTTTGTTGCATTGATAATATGTCTAGCATAATATCCTGCATTAACGAAATCTTCTTGAGGTGATATGCCATCTGCTCTTGTATCAATATCATCATTGACATGATATGTATTAATATAAACGGTATTTAGAGATTTTAGTGATAGATTTACGCTTCCAATTTGAAATGAATTATAGCCGCAAAGTTTAAGCCAATAATAATTATTAGAATCTAAGTTATATGTTAATTTTGAGTAGTGTGCGTCACCGCTATCATCATCCAGCATCAATAAAGTTCCATCATCTTTATAAAGTTTAAGAACAGTATCAACTACATTATTATCGTATTGACTAGTTTCAAAAATATATTCTCCAGATACTGGTACTCTAACATTAAAATGATATTCATTAGTTCCATTTATATAAGCTTCATTTTTGGTATTTACACCAAGACTATCAGTTTTTTGTAAATACCAGTCATAGCATTTGGCATAACTTGAATCATAATTGCTTTGAACAATCTTCGTATTATCAGCGACTGAATAATTGTTTAGTGTTAAATATTTATTAAAATCACTTGAACCAGTTGAGATTTTAAATGAATTCTTAGTTGCTCCAGGTATAAAAATGAATTTATGAGAGTATATATTAGAACCGAATGTGGAAGAATTTTTCAATTCAAGTGTTTTTCCATCATCTGCATTTTCACCTTCAATTGATAAATTATATGAAAACGAATCTAGTGGATTTATTGTATAAGTAGTATTATCACCATAAGTTCCTTCTTTATTAATTACAAATCTTTGGTTATTCCATCCAAGGCTATGGTAAAGGATAAGATCTTTACCATTTGAATAGTCTGAATTTGGAACATCTAATACTTGGCTATCTAATAAGGCACTACGTATAAAATAAATAGCCCCATCCTCAATTTCATTTGAATACTCCCAAGTAACTGCGCAAGACTGAATTTCATTATTATGATTACCTAAATTGGTACCACCAATCAACAAACATCCGAGTAATATTATTTTTTCAAACATAATTTTCCTCTTTTCTAATTACCAAAAGCTTTTGGATAATTATTTGAAAATATAAAGGCAAAAACAAAAGTTAAACTAATGAAGATAATACATAGAATAAAGATAACGTAATGTAGAACTTTAAAAATGACTTTGGTTTCTTTACTAATTTTTACGAACATACAACAAGAATACAAGATATAAAATAGATTTAAAATTATTGAAGTTATAAGAATCCATTGATACTGAACATTAATTAAGTAAAAAACACTGTAATATGCCCCTTGATGTTCCCAAACTTGAACATATTTTAGTGGACAAATATATAAAATAGTTGATATAAGCAAAACCATAATTGAAAGAATTTGAATTAATAGCCAATGTTTCTTTTCTTTTTTGCATAATTTGTTTGTAGTTCCCTTGTCTGTCATAAATAATTCCTTCCATATTTATTGTCTTATTTAAAATATAGCATTTTTGGTGTTTTTTAGATAGACAAAGCCGTGAATTTATCAAGGAAAATCAAATCGTGTAAACAGTAACTTATGATGATGATAATATGCTTTAAATTCAGCAAATGTGTAAGTTTAGCAATCCCTAGAAATGATAAAATTTATCAAAATTGTTATAAATATGCCTATTTTACCTAATTTTAACATAAAAAAATCCGAGACTAATGTATCGGACATAATTTACTAAAATGGAGCAGGTGACGGGAATCGAACCCGCGTGATCAACTTGGAAGGCTGAAGTTCTACCATTGAACTACACCTGCATTATGTAAACACATATTCGTGCTTACATATAATCTCATAATTTGACTAAAATTTCAAGTAATTTTTAAATTATTTTAAAAACTTATCAAAGATTTCTTTAAGTTCGTCTTTTCCTCTAAAGCCTAAAAAATCATGAACTTGTTTTCCATCTTTAAAAATAAAGACACTAGGGATAGAAGATACATTAAATTTAAATGCTATAGATTGGAATTTATCAACATTTATTTTTAATACATTAATAGAAGAATCTTCTTCTACCATTTCTTCTAAGACATGACCAAGCATTCTACATGGATTGCACCAATCAGCATAAAAATCAACTACTACATTACCTTTGATTTCGTTTTCAAAGTCTTCTTCTTTTTCTAAATATTTAATCATCTTATAAATCTCCTTTTCTATGTTTAGTATATTTTATATTTTAATACAATACAAATTATTTGCTTATTTAATTAGCATAGAAATTAAACACATAATTAGTAAATGTATTGGATAATATAAATAAAAGGAATAATTAACAATTTTATTTGAATAACCTTTTTTACCGTTATAGAAAAATAGTAATACTAAGGATAATACTCCATATGTTTCTATTCTATATGGTAAAAGATTTTCTAAAGGGTATTGATTAAAACTAAACATATTGTAAATCATATAGACAACATATGTTAAAAATATAGCTCCCATACATGCATAATTAGATAATGATTGTCTATTATCTATTATTACTTGATCTAGAACTTGTTGTTCTAATCCGACTTTATTTTTTAAATAATTATTAAAATAATAATCAACTAAAAGTTTTCCAATAAACATGAATATGAACATAAATGCTACAATAAATCCATTATCCATTCTAATTGGAAAGAATGAAAAATCAGAGAGAATCATTATTGCTATAGGGAAAATAGCAGTGATAGATAATAAGTTCTTTTTGTTTAATAAAAATGTAGCTAATACACCTAAGGCTAAACTAGTTAATGCATTACCTGAGTATGTTCTATTAAATGCAAATTCAATAACATCAATAATTAAGGCTAATACGATTAATTTAGTAAAATATATTAAAGGTTTATGTGATTTAAATGTACTTTCAAAAGATAAAAATGTAAATAAAGGTAAAGCGATTCTTCCTATAGTTCTTAAAACTACAAATAAAGTAGTGCTACTAGGTACAAAAAAGAAACCTATATGATCGATAGTCATAATAATACAGGCAATGATTTTTAAAATAAAATGATCGAGGAATTGATATGGTTTTTGAGTTGTATTCATAATTATTTGATTAAAAATGTACTAATTACAATTGAAATATAAGAAATTAAATTTATTGCAGAATGAGTAAGGATTGATTCAGTTATACATCTATGTTTATTATAAGCTAGAGTTAAAATTAGACCACCTATTATATAACTTGGTAAATTAATCAATTCATTAATCAATAATTGGTTAGAATAAGAAGTAATTAACCCACTAAAATCAAAGTGAATAAGAGCGAAAATTAACGTAGTAACAATAATTGCTACTTTTTCATTTTTTCTTCTAATAGCTTCAAATAAACCCTGACGATATGTTAACTCTTCAACAATTGGGGCAAATATTACTACCATAAAAAACATTGGCGCAGGTAATACTTTGATTATTTGATTTAGACTTGCTTGGTTATCATTACTTGTAACTGTTATTTTTGCTAATCTTTCTATTATTAAAACGACTAAATTATATGCGTAATTTGCAATTAAATAAATAGCTATAAAGGCTAATACTGTTAAATATGTATTTTTATCTTTTAAAGCCTTTATTTTACGTATAAATCCTGCTTTATCTAAACAAATAAAAATAGAAATTGATATAAAAAAAGTAATGATATAAATAATAAAATTAATCCATCCAGCATGAATAGGGTAATATGATTGTAAGTTAGGATCAATAACTGTGTCTTTTCCTAAAGCTAATAAATAAATAACTTGAACAATATAACTAATTACTTTTAATCCAAGCCAACCAACTAAAAAAAGCGCTATACATCCTGCAGTAGAGAATGAATATTTAGGTTGTTTGTTATAGGATAAATCTTCACTATTTGAATTATAAACGTACATATTTTTTACATTTAATAAGATAACATAAATTTATATAAATTTATATAAAAATATTTACTAAATTTGATATAATAAAATTATAGAAAGTTCTAAATAATATAAAGGAGTTAATTTGTATGATAACTTTAGCTCAAGCTAGTCAAATAATTAATAGCGTTTCATGGAATTATTTATTTTTAGTTTTACTTGCTGGCACCTTGATTGGCGGTGTCTTTGCTATGGCAAGGGGAGTTTATAAAACAACAACTAAATACATTGTTGAAGGTATACTAATAGTTATATTAGTTTTATGTATGCCTAGTTTAGTCACTTATATGGCAGGTGTTGATTTTTCTAGATGGTTTAATTATACAACAACTATTGATGGAGTTAATTTGAAATTAACCACTATAGATCAATTTACAATAGATTATTTAATTGGTAAAGGTTACTATTCAAGTTCTGATCCTTCTTTATATGTTTCATCAATTAGCTTAATGCATTCAATGTTAGGCTTAGTCTTATTTATTGTTGGAATGGTTGGAGTTGTTATTGTTACTCCTGTTTTAACATGGCTAGTTTACTTATTAACATTTACTATATTTATTTCAAAAGAGAAGAGAAAAAATAAAAAGCATAGACTTATTTCTTTATTAGAAGGTAGTGTATGTGGTACAGTAATTGCCAGTTTATTTTTAGCTCCTTTTACTAGTTTAGTTACTATTGCAAGTCAGACTGCAGTTGAAATTAAAGAAACTCAAAAAAATGGAAATACTACAACTAGTAATGAAGATTTTAATGCTTTGATTGATTTTTTAGTAAGTTATCAAGATTCTGCATTTTTTACCGCTATCTCATTTGGGGATAAATCTTCTAATAACGCTTTAGATACTGCACTAATGAAACAAGTTAGTGAAGTTACTATTAATGGTGTAAAAACTAGCTTTTATACAGAAATTGGTGATTTACTTAAATTTTTATCTTATTTTGGAGATGGCTTAGAAATAACTGTTAGTGAATCAGGTGCTATTTCAATCAACATTAATTTATATAAGGTTTTTGATCCTGATATTGTTTCTACTGCTATAAATGCTATTGAAACATGGAAAACTGTAATGTATTTATTACCTGCTTTAGCTGAAATCGGTTCAAAAATTGATCAATTAAAAGACTTTAACTTAGATTTAACTGAAATAGAATGGAATGATGTTACAACTAATATAGAAGAAGTATATAAATTATTCCATGAAGCTGGATTGATTGAAACATATGTAATACCTTTAGCTAAAGGTGATCCAGTTCCTAATTATTTTGTTTTAGATATGTCCAAAAAAGAGTTATATAAAAACGCAGTAAATAAAGTTTTAGATAACCCTATTATTAAAAAGAATATACCAGTTATTATTTATAATTTAAGTAAGTTAGGTCAATTAGATTATTGTGTCGGTTCTTATGAAGATTATCAAAATCTAGATTATAAAACAGTATTTTCAAATGCTATTGACTTTATATTTTATGCTAGTGATGCAATTGGAGAAAACAAGTTATATTTTGATAATATCTCCTTATTTACTAATAAATTATTGGATTTAGCTTCTTCAGAAGAAAATAGTGATAAAGTTAAAGCTTTATTATGTGGTGGAGATATTACTTATAATGATAGTGAAAATAATTTGGTAACTGTTAATTATTCA
>CAVFIT010000112.1:0-6650 GCA_963622735.1 Phocaeicola dorei
ATATTATCTTATTATGCTAAGTCTTTAAAATTTATAGAAAAATTTGAAAAAGATAATATTACATATCAAGATTTAAATTCATTATATTTAAATATTTCAACAGGGGATTATTCTTCAATTGAAGCTAATGACATTATGTATAGAACTACTTCTGTTGAAACACCTCATTATTATCAAAAAGGATATCAATATTCAGAAGCTTTAGCTGATAGAATTCAAGATATGGTCAATCAAAATATTGATTATTGTAATAACGAAAATGAATTTTCTTTTGTAAAAGCTATAGTATCATTATTTTTTATTGATTATATTAAACCATATGATTTATTTAGAAATGAAATTGATTGTTTATTTTATAAACTAGTATTAAATGTTAATGGTTATTCAATGTTTTCTGTTTTTAGTGGAATAGAAAAACTTATTTTGTTTAAAGATGATGGTTTAAATCTATGTAAAAAGAAAGTTCAAAAGAATAATGATTTAACATACTATGTTGATTATGTTTTAGATTTTTTAATTGATGATACAAATGAAATTATCGATTTAATTGATCAAGTAAAGCAGATGGATGTAACACCTATTTCTAATGAAATAATTAATCAAGAAGTTGATGAAAAAATCGATCAACCTAGATTTAATGGAAACGATATTATTCAAGATGGTTTAAATAACGCCTATGATTCAATTAATAGAAATAGTAGTGATTCATTTATAGGTAATAATATATATACTAAACCTAATGTGGCTTTACCTGTTTTCCCATCAGGTTTACAAGAAAAAGATATTGAAAAAATCACTAATGACTTACTTGAAACATATCCAAATATGAAATATTCTCAAGCTCATTTTTATGCTGGACATTGCACAATAGGAAGATCTTATACAATATCTCAATTTAAAAACAGTGAAAAAACCTCATATGAAACAGCTAGAACAAGCATGGATTATCTTGTTAATATAGGCTTTTATCAAAAGACTTCATTAAAAAATAAATTTGTATATAAACCAATTCCAAGAAATAATTTTGATAATGACTAAAATAGATATAGATTCTTTATATAATTTAGATTCATCATATTTATATATCCACATTCCTTTTTGTAAAGACTTATGTTCTTATTGTGATTTTTGCAAATATATAAATAATTCTAAAAATATGACTAGTTATATTAATAGTCTAATTTTAGATTTACAAAAATTACATAATAAAAACTTAAAAACTATATTTATAGGAGGAGGAACTCCTTCTTATTTAGACTATTCTAATTTAGAAAGATTATTAACATATATATCTAATAACTTTAAAATTGAAGAAGAATTTACAATTGAATGTAATCCTGATTCTTTAACTGAAGAAAAAATTAAATTATTTAGTAAGTGTGGGGTAAATAGAGTCTCTATTGGGGTAGAATCTACTTCAAATAAAACACTAGAATTTTTAAATAGAAAACACACTAATGAAGATGTAGAAAAATGTGTTGAATTACTTCATAAATACAATATAAATAATATTAATATGGATTTTATTTATGGGATATATTTTGAAAAGTATGATGATATATTATCAAATATAGAATTTGCGACTAAGTTAAATGTTACTCATGTTTCTTATTATGCTTTACAAGTAGAAAAAGGGACTAAATTATATTTATTAAAAGATAATGTTGTAGATGATGATAAACTAGCAGATGAATATGAATTTATACTAAATCAATTAGAAAAAAGAGGATATAAAAGATATGAAGTATCTAATTTTTCTAAAATAGGATTTGAATCTAAACATAATATAGCTTATTGGCGAAATTATAATTTTTATGGTGTAGGAATTTCTAGTTCAGGATTTAATTATCCTCATCGTTATAAAATTACATCAAAATTATTAAATTATATAAATAGAAAAAATCTAATAGAAGATTATATAAAAGAAGATAGTGAATCAAACGAATTTAATTATCTAATGTTAAATTTAAGATTAGTTAAAGGCTTTAAGGTTGAAGAATTTAATAATTTATTTAATATAGATTTTTTTAAAGAATATCCTTCTTATAATAAAATATCTTCATCATTTAATTATAGAGATGGTTATTTATCTATTAAGAAAGAGAAATTATATATATTAGATGAGTTATTAGTAGAATTATTGCATTTTAAGATTGAAAATTAAATAAAATTATGCTTTAATATATAGGCAATGCGGCCATGGCGGAACTGGTAGACGCGTACGTTTGAGGGGCGTATGGGCAACCATGTGAGTTCGATTCTCACTGGCCGCACCATTATCTATTTATAAATCTAATACTTTAATATTAGAAAATTAATACCATATAGAGTACGCGAGGGACAGTCCTTATGACCGTACAGCAACCTGCTATATAGCAAGGTGCTAATGACTGAATGATGGGTAAATCTAAATTATAGACCCATCTTAATAGATGGGCTTTTTCAATGTGTATTAATAGAAGTAAAAATATTAAGATGAGATTTATTTCTATTTAAAGTAAGTAAATGAAAGGAAATTTATGGAAAAACAAAAAATATTATTTACATCTGAATCAGTTTCAGAAGGACATCCTGATAAAATTTGTGATCAAATCTCTGATGCTATATTAGATGCTTGCTTAAGCCAAGATCCTACTTCACATGTTGCATGTGAATGTTTTACAACAACAAATTTATTAGTAATAGGTGGTGAAATTACTACTAAAGCTTGTGTTGATTATGAAAAAATTGCTCGCGATGTAATGATTAAAATTGGATATACTTCTAATGAAGTTGGCATCGATGGAAAAAATTGTGAAATTATAAATCGTATAAAAGAACAATCTCCAGATATCAATATGGGTGTAGTTAGAAAAAAAGAAGAAGACCAAGGTGCAGGAGATCAAGGTATTATGTTTGGTTATGCATGTAATGAAACAGAAAACTATATGCCTCTAGCCATAGTTATAGCTCATAAACTTGTAAGATACGCTTCAACTTTAAGACATCAAGGTAAGTTTAAAGGTGCTAGACCAGATATGAAATCTCAAGTGACTATTGACTATACTTCTTCTACTCCAAAAATCGATACAGTATTAATGTCAATTCAACATGATCCAGATATTGATATTGACAAATTTAAAGAATTTGTGACTGAAAAGATTATGAAAGTAGTTATTAAATCTTTTGGATTTAGCGATGATTTTAAGGTTTTAATTAATCCAACAGGACGCTTTGTAATTGGTGGACCTGATGGTGATACTGGCTTAACTGGTAGAAAGATTATTGTTGATACTTATGGAGGTGTAGGACGCCATGGTGGAGGAGCTTTTTCAGGTAAAGACCCTTCTAAAGTCGATAGATCTGCAGCTTATGCAGCTAGATATGTTGCTAAAAATTTATGTGCAGCAGGAATTGCTAGTAAAGTAGAAGTTCAATTATCTTATGCTATTGGTGAATCTAGACCTGTTTCTATAGCAGTAGAAACGTTTAATACAGAAACTATTTCTAAAGAAAAGATTCTTGAAATAGTAAATAAATTATTTGATTTAAGACCAAATTCAATTATTAAGAAATTCTCATTAACTAAACCTCATTTTAAATATCAAGATTTAGCAACATATGGTCATTTTGGTAGACCTGATGTCGATTGTCCTTGGGAATATTTAGATAAAGTTGATCAAATTAAAGAATTAATGAAATAAAATTATCATTAAAAATAGAATTAATTATATAAAATACATAATTTTAAATTATAGATAAAAAGTAATATAATTTAATTGTAATTAAAAGGTGAATTGAATGAAAAGAAAAATATATTGGTGTTTACAACAAATCAATAATATAGGTGGAACTGAGATGGTAACACTTCAAATTATTAGAATGATTCATGAAGATTATGAAATTCATTTAATTCCTTTTGATAGTGTGGATAAATCTAAAATATTATATGATATTCCTAATGATGTAGTAATTGAAGATATAGGATTTTTAAAAGAAATTAGTCAATTTGATTTCCATTTTTATAAATATTGGAACAATAGAAAATATCTAAAAGCATTAAAATTAGTATGTAAATATATCTATGTATATTTTATAGGTAGATTTAAATATCGTAGAAGATTAGAATCTATTTCAACTAAAGATGATATATTTATATTTCCATCAAATGAATTAATGTGTTTTGCACCTAAACATAGATATAAGATTCAACATTTTCATTTTAACTCTAAATTATATTTTAATTTAAATTCTAAAATATTAAGACTTATATCTAAAAAACCTAATTACATTGTCTTTTTAACAGATTCTACTAAACAAGCGGTTAATAAAAATAATAAATTTAAATCAATAGTAATACCTAATCCATCTAGATATCCTAGAAAAGAAAATTATGAATATCATAATAATACATTAATAACTGCATGTAGATTAGAAGCTCAAAAAAATCCAATGATGCTTGTAAAAATCGCTAAAGAATTAAAAGATAAAAAATTCGATTATACTTTTAATATTTATGGTAGTGGTACTTTTCAAAAGCAAATGGATGAATATATTAAAAAATATCAATTAGATAATGTTCATATTATAAATGGAGTTACTAATTTAAAACCTTGTTATTTAAATTCTGATTTATATGTAATTACATCTAATTTTGAAGGATTCCCGTTATCTGTAATTGAAGCTAATTCATTTTCTGTACCTGTTATATGGAAAGAAATGAAAGATCCTACTTCATCATGTGTTTTTAATGATGTTAATGGATATATTATTGATTCAAATGATCCTAAAGAATTTGCTAATAAAATAATTGAAGTATTATCTAATAAAGAACATTTACATAAATTAAAAGAATCTACTTATTTATTAGCTTCTAGATATGAAGAAGATAATATTAAACAAATTTGGCTTGAATTTTTTAAAAATCAATTCGAAAAATTAAGTATTAAATAGAAAAATAAAAATAATTATTGATGTCCAAAAATCTGGACATCTTTTTAATTATTATAAAAATGTAAGATTTATTTGAACTGCATTTACATTATTAATATTTAAGTATGAATTTAAAATCTTAGTATAAACGAATTAAATTTTAAAAATTGTAATTAATGACCAAGCAAAGTTATGTCGTTAAACTAGTCTTTGTAGAAAAGGCAAATCTTGTAAATAGCCGAGTACGTAAATCATATGAGCAAGGTTAAGATATTCCTGCTCATATATTTAAAAAAGAAAGGAATTTAAAAAATGGAAAATAGTAATATGTCAAATCAAAATCAAAAATATACATTAGACTCTATTGCAGGTTATCAAAATGAAAAAAATGAAGCAATAAAGATAATAAATCTATTAAAAAATTACCAGACTTTAAAAGATATGGGAGTATCTATTCCTAGAGGATTAATTTTATCGGGTAATCCAGGTGTGGGTAAAACACTTTTTGCTAAAGTCATTTCTGCTGAAGCAAATGTACCATTTTTTGAATATGAAGCTACTGAAGATGATGAACCTAGTAAATGCATCGCTAATATAAAAAAGGTATATCAATTAGCTAAAGAACATGTACCTAGTATTGTATTTATTGATGAATTAGATGAGATTTTGCCTAATCCAGACTATAGATCAGATATGACTAGTTCAATATTAAAAAATTTACTAACTGAAATTGATGGAATTAATTCTTCTAACGGTGTATTAACAATTGCTACTACAAATGATTATGATTCTATACCTAATGCACTAAAAAGGTCAGGAAGAATAGATAAACACATTGAATTTCCACTACCTGATTATGTTTCTAGAAAAGCAATCTTAAAATTATATACTTCTAATAATCAATATTTAAAAGATATAGATATTAATAAAATAGCTTTAAAAACTCAAGGTTTTTCTGGGGCTGATTTAAAAGTATTATTAAATGAATCATTAATTAATGCAATAACTGATTCTAAAGATAAAGTAACTACTAAAGACATAAATAGAACAATTCCATTAGTTGGTATTAAAGGGATTAGACAAGTAATAAGAAAAACACCATCATCAAGAGTTTGTTATCATGAAGTAGGTCATTTTATTTGTCATTACGCACTTACAAATAAACCATGCGACATATCTGTAGAAAAAATAGGCGGTGTTGGTGGTCATATTAGAACATATGATGTACTTGGTATAGATAAAGATGATGAAGTTATTGATGTAGAAGAAAGCTATAAAACAAAAACAGATTTGGAAAGAAAATGTATAGAAGCTTTAGGTGGATATGCAGCTGAAGAAATATTTACTGGTGAAATATCTACTGGTGTTTTTAATGATGTTGATAAGTTTGGAAAAATAATAATGGTAATGGCTAATTTAGGTTTATTAGGTAAGTCATATATGTATATAAGCGAATTTAGTAATCGTAGGCCTTTATTTAGTGAAAATAATAGAATAGAAGATGACCCTAGAAGAGAATACTTTGATTATTATTTAAATAAAGCAAAAGAATTAATTAATAAATATAAAGATTTAGCAATCTTCATTTATTCTAAATTGTATGAAAAATCAAGCTTAGATTATGAAGAAGTTAATCAATATATCGAAGAATTTTATAAAAAAACCATTTAAAATAATTTAAGAAAGATAAAAAATTCCTTCTTCTTTTAAATTTGTTTAAATCGTAATTTGTATAGTGT
>CAVFIT010000113.1:0-5629 GCA_963622735.1 Phocaeicola dorei
TAAAAGAATTTACTTTATTTATTAAAAAACATATCCTCGATTTAAAAAGTGATTATAAATTATGTTTAAAATTAGATTCTATTATTGCTAGAGCTAGTTTTGGTTTTTCTTATAAAGGAAATGTTGCTAGTATAAGTAATGAAATCAATTTAGAAGAATTAGGAATATTGTTAATTGATGAAGATAAATTAGTTAGAAATTCTATTCAACTTGGTAATAAAAATCCTAAGATATTAGTAATATCAGGACCAAATGCAGGTGGTAAAACAGTTTTAATTAAATCTATTGCTTTAGCATGTTATATGAATCAACGCTTACTTTGTGTTCCTACTTTTGGTAAAGCAAGTTTAAAAATATTTGATAATATAGTATTTATTAGTGGGGATAATCAATCTATATTAGATAATTTATCAACGTTTTCTTCTCATATCTCTATTATTAATGAAGGTTTAAATCAAATTAGTGAAAATTCATTATTTATAGTAGATGAAATTGGTCAAGGTACATCTCCAAATGATGGGGAAGCTATTGGTATTGGTGTAATAAAATATGTGGAAAAAATCGGTAGTTTTGCAATTATTACTTCTCATTATGATGAAATTAAAAACTTGGCTTTAAATGATGAAAAAATCGCAAATGGAGCAATGATTTTTAATGAAGACAATATTAAACCTACATTTAAATTTAAGCAAGATTTAATAGGAAAATCCTATGCTTTAGAAGTTGCAAATAATATTGGATTAATTAAAGAAGTTATTTTTTATGCACAAGATTTTTTAAAGTCTAAGAAAAATTATTCTCAAGAAGAAATTTTAGCAAGGTTAAATAAATTAGAAGATGAAAATATTAAATTGAATCTTCAATATAAATCTAAACTAGAAGAATTAGATAGATTAACTAAAAAGAAAAATGACGCTATTATTGAAAAAGCTTATAAAGAGAAGAAAATTAATTTACAACAGTTAGCGGAAATGAAAGGCTTAATGAATTCTTTACATGCCTCTAAGCCTAATAAATTACCTTTAAAAACTGTTAATAAGCATGATTTTAAAGAAAATGATAAAGTAAAAGTTGAATCATTAAATAGTAAAGGTACAATAGTTAGTATTAATTTAAGTAAGAATATGGCTAGAGTTAATGTTGATGGATTAATAGTTAATAGTAAGTTAGATGATTTAACTTATATTCCCTTAACTAATAAAGTAGAAAAAAAGGTATCTACTATAGATAAGTTTATTGAAAGAAAAGTAGGTGTACCAATTGAGTTAAATATTATTGGTTTAAGAGAAAAAGAAGCTAAAGAGAAATTAGAAAAATATATGGATGATGTTATCTTAGCTAGATATCATCAAGTTAGAATTATACACGGATTTGGATCAGGTGTTTTACGTACAATGGTTCAAAAATATCTTTCTAATAATAAAAACGTTAAATCATTTAGAAATGGTGGAGAAACTGAAGGTGGACTTGGTGCTACTGTAGTTTATTTAAAATAATGAATCCTATATTACAATCAAAAATTGATTTATTACCTGATAAACCTGGTTCTTATCAAATGAAAGATAAAAATGGAACTATTATTTATGTAGGTAAAGCTAAATCACTATTAAAAAGAGTTAAGCAATATTTTACTAGACCTCAAGAAGGTAAAGTTCAGAAAATGGTTCATGATATTGAAGATTTTGATATCATTGAAACTAATACTGAAAAAGAGGCGCTTTTGCTTGAAATAAATTTGATTCAAAAATATTATCCAAAATACAACATTTTACTTAAAGATGGTAAGATGTATCCTTATATTGCTTTAAAAAAGGGAAATGATCCATATTTAAAAATTACTCATAGAGATAAAGAAAAAAATTATTATTATTTTGGTCCTTTTCCTTCTAGTGGATCTTGTTATACTACTATCAATTTATTAAATAAGATTTATCCATTAAGAAAATGTAAGAATATTCCTAGTAAACCTTGCTTATATTATTATCTAGGTCAATGTCTTGGGCCATGTATAAATAAAATTTCTGCAGAAGATTATAAAAAAATCGTAAGTGGAATTACCAAGTTTTTAAATGGTGATGTATCCGAAATTATTCAGGATTTATCGACTAAAATGAAAGAATCTGCCTCTAAATTAGAATTTGAGCAGGCTAATGAATATAAACTTCAAATAGAAGCTGTTAAATCTACTGTATCTTCTCAGAAAATTATGATGCAAGATCATATTGATAGGGATTTTGTAGGATATTCAACTAGAGAAGGATATCTATCTATTGTCTTCTTTATTTATAGAAGAGGGATTTTACTTGGTAAAAATTTATTTGTTATAGATTTATATTCTGATATTAGTGAAGCTTTAACAACTTCTATTATGCAGTTTTATAATAATCATCCTTTACCTAAAGAGTTAATTATTTCTAATCAAGATTTAGTCGATATTTTACAACAATCTTTAAATATTAAAGTATATGTTCCCATTAGAGGAATTAAAAAAGATCTATTATTTATGGCTTTAGAAAATGCAAAACAAGGATTAGATCAACACTTTCAAACAGCAAGATTAGAAGATGATAAATTAGAATTATTAGAACAACTTGGTAACTTATTAAATATAGACACACCTTTAGATATTGAATTATATGATAATTCACATTTGCAAGGTAGTGATGCAATTGGGGCGATGGTTAAATATATTAATGGTGAAAAAGCTCCTTCTTTATATAGAAAATATAATATTAAAGGTGATAATAAAAAAGATGATCTTGCTAGTATGAAAGAAGTCTTAACTAGACGTTTTACTAGAATGATTAATGAAAATCAAAAAAGACCAGATTTAATAATTCTCGATGGTGGAGAAAATCAAATTCAAGCCGCTTTAGAAATTGAATCTAATTTAAATATTGATATCCCTTTAGCTGGTTTAAGAAAAAATGATAAACATGAAACTGATTCTTTAATTAATGGATTTACTGGCGAAATTATTGAATTAGACAGGAAATCTCCACTATTTTTCTTACTTATGAGGATGCAAGATGAAGTTCATCGTTTTGCAATAACTTCTTTTAGAAATAAACACACAAAATCTTTATATCAAACAATTTATGATGATATTCCTTCTATTGGTAAAAAAAGAAAGAATATGCTTTTGCAAGCATATCCTACTATTGAATCAATTAAACAAGCGACTGTTGAAGAACTATCTCAATTAGTTCCTTTACAAGCCGCTGTATTAATTAAAAAGAAAGTTGATGATAATACAAATTAGTTTTTGAGTTCGAAATAAATATTTATTTCTACATCATTAACTGGACCTAAATTATATAGATCAGTTTCTATTGAAGCATCACTAGTTAAAGTAGCCCTTTTAAATATGTATTTACTAGCATCTATCGATTCATATTTATTACCATAAATATAAATATTAGAACCATCATTTAATATTGGGCTTACTTCTTTATCATCTTTTTTAAATGTGTCATATTGATATACAGAAATTGAATTTTGACCTATTAATGAAGGCTTATAAGCAGAATCAATTGTGTAGACATTATATTTAACATTGACTAATGTTGAAATAACTACTCTATATGATATATCTTTTGAAACTTGAGGGAAGGTTATATTATTTCCACTATCATCTAAATATTTTAAAATCTTAAAATCTTTTGATGAATATAAAGAAGATGATTTTATATAATTTGTTAATATAGAAGTAGGATCTTCAATTACATCATAAGTTTTAATTGAATATGCTAACAAGCTAATTGATGTATTATTAACATCTTCAAAAGAAAAGCTTACCGTATTTTTATTCTTGAATTCTAAATAAATATTAATATCTGAATTATTTATATATGCAGTTGAATTATCAATATATGTCTTTGTAGAGTCTTTTAATGTGTAAAAACCTATGAATTTTTTATCTTGAGTTGATTCTATATTGGCTATATAACTTGTTAAAGAAATATTGTCTACTATAATATTATTTAAATTAGTTGCTTGATCAGGTTTAACATAGATAGATGTAATTAAGTTACCTTCATTATAAATATCAAACTTATATTTGTTATTTAATTTAGGATATAAAGTGATTGTATCGCCTTCTATATCTGGCATAGTGTAATTCTCTTTGAAGAATGGAGTCGATTTAAAATTATTATTTTCATCTTTTTCATACCATGAATCAAAATAAGAAGTAGAAGTATCTAATAAAGTAGAACTAGATAAACTAGGGGCAACTATATTATCACCAGGGAATTTAGTTATTGAAGGGATTGAAATAGAACTATCTATACTAGAAGTATCAAAAATTATAGTCTTCTTACTGACATATTTTGCATATAAAGTAATAGAACTATCTGGCATAGTATTTGTTGTAGGATTTACTATGTTTTTATATTCATTATCATAATACCATGCATAAAACTTATGATCAGTATCCATATATAAAATATCTTTAGTAATACCAGCTTTTTCAATTGCTGAAGCAATACTAGAACCAGGTTGTACTAATATTGGATCGATAGTTTTAGATGAAACTACAAAAGATAAAGTAGGGTAAATTGTAAATTTAGCATATAACTCAGTATCATATTTAGGATATAATCTAGAATCAAATTTAGTATCTTCACCTTTAATATACCAACCATCAAAAGTGTGGTTTGGTTTACTAGGAGTAGGTAATTCAAGATTTTCTATAACTTCTTTTTCAACCCCATTATACTCGTATTTATAATTAACAGTTTGACCAGAAGAAGTATATGAAGTAGGATAAGTAGCATCTGCATCATCTTTTAAAAGAGTAATAGTTACATGATTTGCAAAAAAGCCATAATAATTTACACTTTCTTCAAAAGGAAAATAATAAACATTTTCTTTTTTAGTAGTGAATTCTTTATCTCTATACCATCCTTTAAAAGTCGCATTTTCTTTAACAACAATTTTGCTTAAAATATCATAATCAATTTCTGAACCATATTTACCACTAATTGTTATTAATTTATTATCGCCATCATAAAAATTAATAGTACTAACTTTTTCAAACACATTAGTAGAATTACATGAAGATAAACTAGTTAGTAATACAGAAGATAAGATTATAGAATAAATATTTTTTCTTTTCATAATATTATTATATATTAAATTGATAATAATTAGAAATTTTATTGTAAAAAAATGGTTAGATACAAAAATCTAACCACTATTTTTATCTTTTTACAAATTTACCAGCGTTTTTACCTTTAGAGGCTCTTAATTTAATAGAACCATCTTGTCTTTCAGCTAAGCCTTCAACATATTCTTCAGCTTCAACTTTAGTAGCAAAGGTTTTGATAACTTTATCAGATCCTTCTAATTTGATAGTCCATTTACCATCTTCTTTACGCTTACCAACGTGATAGATTTTGCTCTTAGATTTTGCTTTAGTTTCACTAGCAGTTTTACTAGCGGTAGCTTTTGTAGCAGTAGCTTTTGTTGTAGTAGCTTTTGTTGTAGTAGTCTTACTAGCTGTTTTTGTAGTAGTAGTTTTACTAGCAGTGGCTTTTCCACTTGTTTTAGTATCATTTCCTTTAAAATTAAATAATCCCATATAAATAACTTCCTTTTCTATATAAATAAATTATAATACATTAAA
>CAVFIT010000113.1:5639-6611 GCA_963622735.1 Phocaeicola dorei
TATTTTTTGTAAAATAACTATTTTTAGTAAAAATATATTATAATTTAAATCTATGGAATCTACTAAAAGTAAATTATTTTATTCTATTTTATTATTAATTGGCGCGTTTATTTGGGGATTGGCCTTTGTTTTTCAATCTATTGCTAATAATTATTTAGGTGCATATTCAATTACATTTTTTAGATGTGTTATTGCAGTAATTGTTTTAATTCCAATTACAATTTATTCGCTAAAAAAGCAATTTAAAGTTGAATATGATAATAAAAATAATTTAATTAAAGCTTCTATTTTTGGTGGAGTATTATCAGGAATATTTTTAGCTTTAGCAAGTGTTTTTCAACAGTTAGGATTAAAAGGAACTTCTACAGGTAAAGGTGCTTTTATGGGAAGTACATATATTATTCTAGTTCCTATAATATCTTTTGTTTTATTTAGAAAAAAGTGCGGAATTAATAATGTAATTGCGATTATTTTTGCACTAGTTGGCTTATTATTTTTATGTTTAGATAATTTTAGTTTTAGTAATGGCCTATCAAAAGAAGAAATATATTTTCTAATATGTGCGTTATGTTTTGCATTTCAAATTATTAGTATTGATTATTTTGCACCTAAATCCAATTTATTTTTAATGGCTTTAATTCAAATGATAACATGTGGAATAATTTGTATGATAATGATGTTTATCAAAGAAAAAATTGAATTTGAAAATGTCAAAAACTGTATAATTCCTCTTTTATATTTAGGAATATTATCATCTGGAGTAGCCTATACTATTCAAGTTATATCTCAAAAACATATTAACTCTACAACTGCTAGTTTATTAATGTCGTTAGAATCGGTATTTTCTTGTTTATGTGGAGTAATTATATATACATTCTATAAATTTACTGATGTTGATCAATATTTAACAACTTATCAAATTATAGGATGTGTATTTATGTTTATTGGGGTAGTAATTTCCCAAATAAATTT
>CAVFIT010000114.1:0-6452 GCA_963622735.1 Phocaeicola dorei
ATTCACAGGTCTCAGTGAATTTACTTGAAGAAATTTTTCCAAATGGATTTAAATTATCAAATGATGATGACTTTGAATTTTTTTGTAAGAAATTTGAGGAAAAATTTGGTGAAAGTCCTAAGGCGTCAAGAAGAGCTATTGAAGCTGATTTGGTAAGATACGATTTTACATATATTGATAGAGGTACAGTTCAAAAAAGATGTTATTTACCAGAATTATCAGATGAACTTGTAAACCAAATTGAAGAATATATACTCGAAAAAAATGGAAATGTATATTACACATCTATATATGAAAAATTTGAAAATAACTTAAAAGAGTTAGGTATAGATAATAGATATTATTTGAAAGGCGTATTAGATGATAAATTATCTTCAAATTTTTTAACATATAGAGATTATATTAACACTAGTGATAATAATATTACACCATTTATGGAAATATATAATTTTATAATTAATCATAAAGGTATAGTCACTGTTAACGAATTAAGACAAAAATATAATAATGTCGAGGATTATGTTTTTAGTAGTTACATTTCTAGAATAGATAATGTAATTTGGATAGAGTATATGGAACAGTTTATTTTAGCTGATAATGTATTTATATCTGAAGATAAGAAAAATATTTTGTCTAAATGTCTAAGTGATTTATTTAATAATTTAGGTAGTGATGTATTACTAGATACTAAATTGCATGCTAAATTAAAATTAACATCACCTACATTCTTCGAAGGATTAGAAATATTTAATAATAAATTTGCATTTTTCTCATTAGTTAACTATCTATTTAAAGATGAGTATTATTTTAGACGACCATATATCTCTAAAACTAAGTCATCAGATATGAGTTATATTTCCATTATTAAAAAATATGTTAAAACATTGAATAAATTTAATAATGATACAATTAAAAATTATACTATCAAAATGCATTTAAGATATTTAAATAGTTATATGGATTTTCTTATTGAAATGTCAGATGATTATGTTCAGGTTAATATAGATACTTGCTACAAAAAAGAAATTTTACAACTTAATGATGCATTTTTAGACAATTTTAAACATGAAATAGATTATTGCATAAATAGTTTTGGTTGTATAGACACTAGAACTTATAATGGATATTCAAGTTTGCCTAGAATTAGAGTTGGATGGAACAAGTATTTTTTAATAGGAATTGTAAGAAGTTATTTTAATGATGATTATGATATAGAATATACTGATGCTCAGTATAAAAAAACAGATTTTATTATAAGGAGGAGTTAAAATTGGATAATATAAAATGGAGATTTCCAGCAGCAAGTCATGGTAAAAGAAAAGGTATGACAACAGGAGATTCAGAAGCATTTAAGAAGAATCCGTATTCAGCTTTTGCAAGAGAAATTTTACAAAACTCTATAGATGCTTGTATATCAGATGAAGAACCTGTAAGAGTTGAATTTAAGCAATTTGAATTAGCTACTAATGACATTCCACAAATTGATGAAATTAAAAATGCAGCTAAAAGATGCATAGAATTTTGGAAGAACAAAGATGAATATGTAAAAGCATATCAAAACATATTAGATGAATTATTAAAATCTAAACTAACTTGTCTAAGAGTAAGTGATTACAATACATCTGGTTTGATTGGTGTTGAAACTAATGATAATGAGCATAACCAATTTTTAGCTCTTACAAAAGGTACTGGTGTATCAGAAAAAAATGGTGATACTGCTGGTGGATCTAAGGGTATGGGTAAAAATGCGGCTTTCTTAATGTCAAAAATTAGAACTGTTTTTTATTCAACTAAAACTAATAAGAGTTTAAATGGTGATGAAATTTCTCAAATTGGGAGTATAGGTGTAGCAGATTTTATTTCTGGATATTTAAAAGATGATATTAATGAAACTAATAGAGATTATACTCAAGGAGAGGGATATTATTGTAGTGATGATTGCAATTCTTCATTATCAAAACTAATGAACCTAGATTGTAATCATAATGATCGTGAAAATAATACAGGTACGGACATTTATATTCTTGCTTTTAGAAATGAAGAAGAGTGGATTAAGGAAGTTATTAATAGCGTTCTTGATTCTTTCATGGCAGCTATTGTAAGAAATAAACTTGAAATAAGTATTAATAATATTGAAATTAATAAAGATACTATTCAAGATATTGTATATAGTGATACTATTTTACCAAGTAATAAAGCAAATATTATTTCACAATATCGATTACTTACTGACGGAGAACATGTTAAGACATATGATATAGAAACTGAATATGGTAATGCAGATTTATATATTTTACCTTTATCTAAAGAAGAAGAGGATATTGCAACTCATAAATGTGTAATGATACGACATCCATTAATGAAGATAAAAGATGAAAAATTCGGAACTAATTTTAGAGCTTCTGCAATGTGTATTATTTCTGATAATAAATTAGGACAAATGCTTAGAAAAATAGAAAATCCTCAACATATAGACTGGGAACCTAAGAGTATACAAGATGATACTTCTTTAAGGAAAGAATATACAAATCTTTTACGTGATATAAAAAATCAAATTAATGAGAAAATTAAAGATTGTTTGTTTGAAGGAGACCTAGAAATATTAGACCCTTACGGAGCGGGTGATTTTTTACCAGATGAAGTTTTTGGGGATTCTAATTCTCAAGGAGAAGGAAATACAAAAAATATAGAAAAAACAACTGTTTCTACTCCTAAAGAAGTTAAATTAACAAGCATAAATGCTAATGAAGAAGATGAAGATGGAACTGGACTACAACCAGACATTGGAGATACTGATAAAGATAATGATGGTGATGTCGAATATCCTACTGGACATAATAAAGGTGATGGTGGAGAACCTCATGGAGGAGATTCTACGGGTGAAAAAAAACCTGGTGATAATGTTATTATGGTTAGGTCAAAATTATCAGGTGTTAAGTATAAAATCATTTCGTGTGATAAAGAAAATGGAAAAATTAGAGTTATATTTAATTCTCCAATTGATTTTAAAGATTGTTATCTAAGTTTAGGTATGCTTGATGATAATAACAATTCTGAAAAAATCGAAATAATTGAATTGAAAAAGAATGGTGTTGAGATTCAATCTAATAATAAATATGAATTCGGTCCATTTGATATTTTACTAAATGAAAAAGTAATATTAGATGTTGTAACTAATGTTAAAGGTTACTTTGCTGCTTCAGTTAAAGTAATATGTATTGAAAAGGAGGAAAAGAATAATGCAAATTAAAGATAGAATTTTTCCTTATCCAATATTAAATCATAATAAATCACTATCAAATTATAAAGATATAGATTTTGTTATGAATTACGATCAAGCTGAAACTGATTCAGAATATATTTTAAAAAATGTAACATTTACAACTGAATCAAAATTGATTAATGATTTAGTAGAGAAAAAATTAATTCGAATACAACTTATTGTTGAATGTTCATCAACAGTTTACAGAAAAGCATTTGAAATTAGTAAGAGTCCTAAAGATATTCATTTAAGTAAGTCTGATTTTTATGAAAAAGTAAGCTTTTCTATGTATGCGACAGCAACTCAAAACTTCACATTACAGTTTGACGGTGTTGATGAGGATTATTTAAATATTGAATTCGAGATTGAAAAATATGATATTTTAGCTGCCAATGATGGATTTACTGTTAGTTTTATCCGTGATGAAGCTGCTGATAACTTTGCTCAATCAATCTTTTCGATAATTGTTAATAAAGAATTAGATGAGAATGTACCCTATACAGTTGAATGTAATAGTTCTAAAAAAATACAAATAATCTTATCTGAAAAGCAATATAATAGTTATAAATTAATTTACAATGTACCAAAATATACAGAAGTTTTCTTCAATATGTTGTTAATTCCGGCTTTGATTGAAAGTTTATCTTTATGTAGAATGGAACTTAATCAAAATTCTTGTGATCTTGATGATATAGGTGACAAATTCCAATGGTTTAGATCAATTCGAAGTTCTTATAAAAAGATAAAAGGCCTTGATTTAACAGTTGAAGAATTTAAAAACTGCTCAATTGTAGCTCTAGCACAAGAATTACTTGGAAAACCATTCAACAAAGCACTAGATAATCTTTTGAATGAAAATAATAATACGGAGGAGGAAGAATAATTTATGATTAATATTAAATTATTAACAGAAGATTCTTTGAATTATTTAAAGAAAAATCTTGAAAGAATTTCTAAAATGATTCAAGATAATGATGATAATCAATGGATATATAATGAATTTCCTCAACCTATGTTTGATGAAAAGAAATTTCAAATTAATGATTTCAAATTAACTGATAATCCGGATTCTAATGATAAGGAGATAGATTTTAATAATTCTGTTACTATTTATGAAAATTTATCAAATTTACCACGTTATATCCTAACTGATGAAAGATTTTGGCTTTGGTTACATTTTGAAAAATTTTATAGTATTGTTAAAAATATGATGAAAATAAATAGTAAATCTACAATTAACGACCACTGGTTACATGGACCAGGTATAAGACGTGGATTAATGTTTGGAGTATTGTCACGTTGTTATTTTAGAGTTGCATTATCAGTAGATACAAATAATCCAGATAAATATTATTTAACTAAATGGGTAATCGAAAATCCTGTTAGATTTCGTGAATTGTCATGGAGAACTTATTCATCTGAGGAACATATTGTAAGAGGTATTTTAAAAGGTGAAAAACATGCGATAGAAGAAATTGGGAATGAAAAAGATGTTTATCCAAAACTTGCAAAAAGTATTTCTTTAGTGGGTAGTGTTAGACTACTAGATTCTATATCTGAAGAAGATATGGAGCAGATATCGTATGAGGAAATGAAAAAATTATTAGCTTAGGAGTGAATGGTATGAAACCATTTGTTAAGTGGGCTGGTGGAAAACGCCAGATACTCGAAAGAATAAATGAATATATAAACGAAACGTTAAACAAGGAATCAGACTATACGTATATTGAGCCATTTTTAGGTGGCGGAGCTGTATTCTTTGATAGACAACCAAAAAAAGCAATTATTAATGATTTAAATACTGATTTAATTAATGCGTATAAAGTTATAAAATCTAACAAATATAATGAATTAATAAAAATGTTAGAAGAATTTACTAATTATTATAATGAGGATAAAGATGGATTCTATTATGATATAAGGTCTTGGGATCGAGTAAATGAGTGGCCTAACAATCACTCTGATATTGAAAGAGCCGCAAGAATGATATTCTTAAATAGAACTTGTTATAATGGACTTTATAGAGTTAATAGTAAAGGTCAATTTAATACACCGATTGGTAGATATAAAAATCCAACTATTTGTGATAAAGATTTAATAACTGAAATTCATAATTACTTATCAAATGAAGAAAATAATATAGAAATATTAAATGGTTCATACGAGGTTGCAATAGAAAAAGCAAAAGATGGAGATATTATATATATTGACCCACCATATGATTATGAAGATGATGATGGATTTACCAAATATCAAATGAATGGATTTACATTTGAAGATTTTACAAAATTAAAATCAAAATGTGATGAAGCTATTTGTAGAGGTGCAACTGTTATTATAAGTAATAATGCAACTCAGAAAGTCATTAATTTATTTGAACAAGATTCAAGATATGAGATTAAATATGAAATAAATACCTTTTCAACTTTAAGAAATATTAATTGTAATGGTTCAGCAAGAAAAACAGGACTTGAAGTAATTATAAAAGGAACACAACTTGGATTGCCTCAAGCAAATGATATTAATAAGATTATTAAAATTTTAATGGCAGATGAAAAAGTGTTAACAGATAAGGATTATGCAATGGAAGTAATAGGAGTTACTACGCCTAGACAGGTTTCATATTATATTTCTGCTTTACAATATTTGAATTATATAACTAAAGATAATAAATTTAATAATAATGCAATTAAATTGAAAAAAGATCAAAATAAAATTATCAAAGATATATATAACAAGTTATTAAATGATAAAATATGTGGGACAATATTTAATAAATTTAGTGAAACCAAAGAATTAAACAAAGAAGAAATAATTAAAACTATTAAAGAAAATAAAATTAATTTAGCAGACTCAACAATTAGAAGAAGAGCTTCTACTATTAAAGCTTGGGTTGAATGGATGATTGAAACAAATAGAATAATTAATTTTTAGATATTAATATTCAAAAAAAACATTATACCAAGTTATGTTGTACTCATAACTATAAAACTATAAGAAAGGGATAATATAATCATAAGTACAATATGGTTATATAGGGATAAAATAATGATAAAAGAAATAAAGATAAGAACAATTAAAAATAATTATAATTATATTTCAGAATGTGAAGTATTAGATACTGATACTAATGAAACATTCTATGTTGTAACACAATTAGGCAATTTATTCTATAATACCTATAAATCTA
>CAVFIT010000115.1:0-5967 GCA_963622735.1 Phocaeicola dorei
TGAAAGGCAAAAATGCCCTAGCTAAGGCAAAATCAAGGATATGAGTATCATCTATATATGACATTGTATATAGATGTGAAAAACTCAAAATCCTTCGCTTTGATGGTGGAGCAGCAGGAACATCAACTGTAGCATGAGTTCTAGTTGAATCATCCATTATTGCGCTACCATAAATCAATTTAATTATTAATACTTTATAATTAATCTAAACATAAAATAAATTTCATATTAAAAAAATCCTCTTGATACAATGTAAGTACCAAGAGGATTAATTATAATATTTTTAAGTATAATATACTTTAATATTAAGCAATTGATAGTAAACACAAGTGATAAATACCTCTATTATTTATGTTTTGTTACATAAGTATTAAACTATTTATCTAACACCTCATCAATTGCTTCAATGTGTTCTGAAAGCATATACATCTCATATTCTGAATTTCCATTAAAGAATACATAATCACCTTGTATTTCAGTATTAATTAAATCCTTAATATCAGTAAATAAAATCTTAACCTCACGTGCTAAAGTGCTTGCTAATGAAGTTTTAGATTCTACTAAACTTTCATTAGTATAATTCTTTATAGATTCGTTACATACATCATTAGCTACTAAACCTTTATTAGGTTCATTATTATTTCCTACTAAATCTCTATAGAAAGTTACAAGACTCTCTAAGATTTCTTGTGCGTCCTCCTTATGTTCATCAAGAAATGTTCCTAATTACAGTACTTTTCATCATCAAACTCAAATTTCATATTACTAATCCTTTCTGTTAAAAATTAAAGTTAAATTATATCTTTACAAATATATTTTAAGAAAGTATAATTAAAAAGTCAATATAATGTTTTATTTTGGTTGAACTAGTAAATGAATTGATTATTAAGTAGATTATAATATACCATAATCATATATGCTAAATATATATATGTAAGAAAGGATATGATTATATGTTTTTTGAAACAAAATATAAAAAGATAAGTGAATTAATAATAAATAAAGATTGTATCTTAATGGGATATCCATTAAATAGAATAAAAACTGATGAAAATGGTATGAAATTTGAATGTGGTGTTTTAAAAACCACGTCAATAGAAGAAGGATTATTAAATTATGAAAAATTAGAAAAAATCGATTTGGATGAAGATGGTAAAAGAAAATTTTTAGCTTCTGATGAAGGTAATAAATTTTTAACTCATGAAGGGGATGTAATCATTCAAACATCAACCCCATATGATGCGTGTATTGTAAATAATCATGGTGGTATATTAATCTCTTCATATTTTATAGTTATTAGAAACTATAATTACCCTTACTTTTTAACATATTATTTAAATAGTGATAAATGTAAACAAAAACTACAAGCACTTGCGACAGGATCATCTTCTAAAATGTTAAATAAGAATGTAGTTATTGCAGCGATTAAAGATATTGATAATAAATATGATGAATCTACATTAGAAAAAATAGATAATATGTATAAGAATTATTTAAAACAAATAGAATCTATTAATAATATTAAAAGAAAAGAAAAACAATATATCGATTCTTATCTAGATGAGATGGAAAGAAGAGATTATTAATATGTTTTTATATTTTTTCGCTGGAAATAATTTTGAAAAACCAAAAACTGACTTTGATATTTTAATAGAATATAGAGAAAACAATATTATACCATATTATGGGTTTAGTTTATTCTCTATTAAATTATTATTCTTAAAGAAATTATATACTACTTATAATGGTAATTACTCTTTAAAAGATGATAATAATAAATTAAATGATTTATTATTTAAAGATGCTTTGACATATTATAATGTAGATAATGATTTACTCTTTGAATCAATACGTGAAGTAATTGATTTTGTTAATAATTCTAATAATGGAGATAAATTAATTGATTTCATAGAATTTAAAAATGGCGACTCTAATTACTTAGAAAATATAGAAAAGATAATAGATAATCGTGGAAGAGATAAATCAAGTCTAGATTTATTATTAACTAATAAATATTTATTTGAATTTGTTATATCTATAATAAAAAGACATAATAATAGATATGAAGATAGAAATTATATAGATCAAATATATATGCCTTTTATTGGTGTTAATCCATATATCTTTAAAACATATCAAAATCAATCTATACCTCTTGATTTTTACGCGACAAATTCAGATTCAGAAGCTATTGCAATAATGCAAATGATCTATATCATGAATAATAATTTTAAAGGTAAACAAGAGATAAAGCTTAAAAATTTCTTTTTAGATGATAGAAGAGGTTTTAATTACATTTATTGTGATACTCCATTAATTAATGTAAAGAATTTAGTTAAAACTATAAATGTAGATAATTATAAAAATAGTAAATTTGAAATTAATTCTAAAAATTCTGAAATATTAATTGTTAATAATGTATTAGAGCGTCTTTATGAGGATAATTCACATGATGATAATCTTGCGATAGTATCAGTATCTGATAATTTCTTAACTAGTACAGTTTATGAGAAATATAGAAGATATTTACTAGAGAGTAGATATATTTATGGAATAATTCAAACAGGAAAATCATCTTTCGGTTATTCTGGTAATATTAATTTGTTACTACTTAAACATAATGAGTCTCCTAAAATTAAATTTTATAATTTAGGTAATAATAGATTTAAAGATGAAAAAGATTTAGATATAGCTTTAAAAGCTATGTATATTGAAAGAAGCATTCCTCATGAAGAAATACTTTATACATATAAAACATTATTAAATATTAATTTTATTGATAGTATGAAAGATACTGAAAGTAATAATATTAATGATAGAAGTATTTCTCAAAAAAAGAATATAGTTGATAAAGATTTGATTAAGAAAGATATAGATCAAGAAATAAATAACTTATTTAAATTAATTGAGGAATTTAATAATAATATAGAGTAAGTATTAAATATAAATACCCTAAGGAAGATGTGTAAATATTCAAACATCTTTCTTTTTTTAGATATATTTGTGAGTTCATATAAAATAAAACAAAAAACTGTTGAAATAAATGTTTCTTTATAGTATACTTTTATTGTAATAAAATAAAATGAATAGATTAATTGAGGGAGGAAGTATTATGATGAAAGTAGTTTTATATTCGGGTTCTTTTAATCCTATTACTAAGGCACACAGAAAATTGTTAGAAGATGCGGTTGAGGCTCTAAATGCAGATAAGGGATTATTTATTTGTACTAATGGGACTATTTAATACAAAAGATTGTGGTTAAAAAAAGAAATAAAAAGATGTTTCTTTTAAGTGAAGAACAAAGAAAAGAATTGATAAATTCTTTATCTTACGATTATCCAAAACTAGAATTTGGTACATTTGAATTAGGTGGTATTAATTCAGCTACTGATAAAACTTTAAGAAGTATTATGAAAAAATATGATAAAGATACTAAGTTTTATTATTTAATTGGTGCAGATAAATTACATAGTATACCTAATTGGAATAATATTGAAAATATCTTATCTAACATGTCTTTAATAGTTTATGAAAGAGAAGATATAGATATTAATAAGATAATTAATGAAAGTGAAATACTAACTAAATATAAAGATAGTATTATTATATTAAAATCAAATGATGATACTAATGGTATTTCTTCTAGTAGAGTAAGAGAATTATTTGCAACTGGCAAAGATTATTCTTTTCTAATGGATAAAAGACCATATCAAATATTATCTAAATTAACTATGGCTGATTTTAAGGAATTAACTGATGATGAACTTATTGAATATACTTTAAAGTATTTTGGTAGGTTTAATGGTAATGCTGCTAGAAAACTAGTTTATTTAAATAATGTTAATATCTTTAAAAACTGGGATGAAAATGTATTAGGTAATAGAGAAGATAAATTAAAAGGAACAAAAGTATATTCTAAAGAATTCTTTGTAAAATGTAGTAATAATTATGAAACAAAGTTTACTGTCGCTAATATAGATATATCTTATAAAGCTAAAGAATTAATAGATAAAGGATTAAATCCAGTAATCATTAACTCTTGTTCTTTAACTAACCCGTGTAAAGAATACGATAAGGGTAAAGATGGAGTAGAAGAAACACTTTGCCAAATGTCTACTCTATCTCAAAATTTTTTTCAATTTGGAAACCCTAAATTTAAACGTGTTAGAGAAGCAAATGTCTCTTTAATACCTGATGTCTATCCACTAGATTCTAATTTTGGTGGAATATATTCTAAAGATGTATGTTTCTTTAGATATAATATAGATAGATCGTATTCACAAAGAAAAGATACATTTGATTGCTCTGTAATCTCTGTACCTAATCTAGATGTTGAGGATAGTGATTATGTAGTAGATAAAAAGTATTTAAGTGATATGGGTAAGATAATAGAAAAGAATAAATTAAGAACAATGTTTAGAATAGCACTTGATAATAATCATGACTCTATAGTATTAGATAATCTAGGAGTAAAAGAATCTGAATTAATGTATGATATAACCTCATTAATTAAGGAAGTACTTAATGAAGAAGAATTTAAAAATAAGTTTAGAGAAATAGGTTTCGCAATTAACGAAGGAAAGGGATCAGCAAGAAAGATAGTAGGGAAAGACGGTAAATTCAAACCATTCTATGATTGCTTTAATAATAATTAATTATAAAAAGATAGATGTATAGCGTATTTATACATCTATCTTTTTCCTTATTGTGAGTTCATATAAAATAAAACGCTTGACAAAAGCGAATGCTTAGGTTATAATTTAAGCGTTCTAAAAAAATAAAACTTTATTTACACAGGAGGATTTAGTTATGAATATTAATATTAGTGAAAGAAATTTATTTTGAGATAAATTAAAAGAAGAATTAGAGGGTTATGAAATTGATATAAATGTTGATAAGAAAAGTGAGGGTATGAATTGCTTGTACGCTAAAGTAAATAATAAAAATATAGATAACGATAAAGTTGAGATTATTATTGATTTAAATAGTAGAGATGGATTCTATAAAGATTCTTATAACAATTGTATACCTGTTGTCTGGCTCAAATTTAAAGGTGAAAATAATAATGAAGAAAGAGAAAATTATTATTTAACATTTAGACAAACTTACCCTAATCTCATTATTGTAAAGGATGAGAATGCTAAAGGCTATAAGAAAGTAATGATTAGAAGAGGGAATAAAAGATATAGTTTAGAATTAGAAGAAGAGGTGTTAATGACTCGTGATGTATTAGTTAAAGTATTAAGATGTTTAAATTAATAAGTTGATAAAAATAGAAAGGAAGTATTTAGATATGAGTAAGAAATTCGTAATAAGAATTGATAAATATGAAGAAGAAAAATTACATTTATCAAATTTAAAATTAAAGGATAATGAATTAGTTGTAGTTGATGACACAGATGACTTTGAACATAAATTACATACTATGATGGATAAGAAATTTAATGGAGATAAAACTGATGTAGTATTCTTAGATGTACATGAACATAAAATAGGATTTATGAGTGAAGGTTTATCTAGAATATTAGAAAATACTCAATTAGAAGCAGATCCTAATGGGGATGTTAGAGAATTTGTTATTAAAGTGTTAAGAACTTTAAATAAAAAAGATTCAAGTTTTATAAGCTTTATAAAATATAGTCCATACTTCCAAGAGTGTACAGATGGGGTTATTCATTTATTGTTTGATAGATATAACTTAGATGACTTTATTTACAGAGACAATTTAGTGGTTTATGGAGAAAAGAGTTTACTTACAATTTTAACGTTAAGTCGTTATTATAATATTACTTATACTAATTTAACTGAGAACTCTAAAGAAGGATTCTTATTCTATAAAGGAGATATAAAAGTTAAGGAATGGTAAATTATACACTTAAATTCCGCCGTTACTGAAAATCACATAGTAAGAAAAATAATACGCAGTTAAATTCCGCTTAGGTAAAGCAAAAAAAGCACTAAATGGA
>CAVFIT010000116.1:0-1947 GCA_963622735.1 Phocaeicola dorei
TTTTCCACTACTGAGTGGAGGTTTCTTCCACTACTCATAGAGGTTTATCAAGCCATTTTACTAAAGTCGACCTCTTTAGTTCCACTACTAATATAGCATTATTTATAAAGGCTTACTAGTAGTGGAAAATAATTATTGAATACTCTCACTTTTCTTAAGTTTTCTTCTATCTTTGATGATACATAATATCTTATTAAATATCATTGCAGAAGCTACTGCTAGTATTAATACAACAATAGGGGCAATCCATGATATTAATACATTAGATTCTAATCCTGATTTCTTAATAACAAAATTAATAATAGTTATTATTGCAGGATGGAATATGTAAATAAACATGGTATAGTTACCTTTTTGATTAATAAATTTAGAATTACATAATATATTAGATTTCTTTATTGATAATGATATGATTGTAAATACACATAAAATATTACCGATAAAGTAACTCATTACATAATGTAATTTATAATCAAAAATGTATAATTCAAGAGGCTGAATAATAAAACATAATATCAGTAATGCTATTAGCACTTTATATGGGATATTTATTAATTTATCTTTATATTTGTTTAATAACATACCAAAGTTTATAAACAATAACCCGTTAGCAAACCAGTTACCATATAATACTCTATTAGATAAATCTATTCTAAATAGAGTTAAATTAAACTCACATACTATTATTCTAAATATTATCCAAAATAGTAATAAAGAACTAAGTAAATATTTAATCCAATCTTTATGTAAGAATAAATCAGCAAATACATAAATAATAACATATGAATATATTAAGGCTATCATAAACCAATTTACTGTTTGAACTAATGGATTATTACAAACTATTAATAGAACGATTGATTTCCACGAGAATGTAGTCTTTAAATATTCAAGTATTCCTTGTGATTGAGAACCAAATAATGATGTTATTAAACCTAAAACAAAATAAATTGCAAATGAGAATATTAAGAGTTTGCTAACTCTAATTATTCTAAATTTTAATTTCAATCTTAATTCTTCTTTATTCATATCTGGTTTAATTAAATAGAAACCTGATACAGTAAAGAATAAAGGTACTCCGAATCTTGCAAGACCATTCATAAGTGTTCCAAATGGTTCAGGAAAATGAATGTGTATGAATATAATTAAGCATGCTGCAATAAACTCAAATAAATTTAATGTAGTATTTCTTTCATTTTTCTTTACTACTTCTTCTTTTATTGTAGTTTCATTATTAATTATTGTTTCTTCCATATATAACCTTTCTACAAGGTCATATACAAAGATATGGACCTTGATTTATAAACCAAGATCCATATAGGATATAATATAATTACCCCCCCCCGACTTTATCGGGGAAGCAAGGTTGTTTATTTTTATTTTAAAATTTTCTTAACAATATTTTTAACTTTACGTTTACATTTACTATACAAACTGACTTTAGTCATTTTTAAAGTTAATGACTTATAATTAATTTCATTAACTTTAGACATATATCTATTTCTTTCATTTATCTTAGTTGAATAATTATAATAAGATGGATTATATTCTAATACTTTATTACTTACTTCTTCATATTCAATATTTAATTTAGATAAAATATCCATTCCTTTTTGTTTATGAACAATGATAAGAGAAATTCCTCTATCTTTATTAGTTAATGTTACTTTTTCATTTTCTATTCCCCAAAAATCACCTAAAGTCAAATCAGAAGTTCTATTATCCCCCTTAGCATTACACTTATAGCAAGATTCTCTTAAGCATAGGTCATTTAAGAAAGCTCTTGAATAAATAGTATCATTATGCTCTATAAATATTTCAGAATTGTCATTAAATTTATATTTTGTTCCATAACGAGGCCAGTTAATTTGTTTATCTCTAAAATTTATATTTTTAACTTTCTTATCTTTAATATTTGAAGTCAACTCATATTGCCATATTCTAGGA
>CAVFIT010000116.1:1957-5914 GCA_963622735.1 Phocaeicola dorei
ATTCTAGGAGATGGAACCCCATGGCAAATTATATCTATAGAAATCAAATTTTCATATTCTTTTCTCAAAAATGAATTTAATCCATTTACTTGACATGGTGTTCCTGAAAATAAAACATATTTATTTTTCTCTAGTAATTTCTTAATTTCAATGTATATATTTTCCATTCTTGATTGAACATATTTAGAAGTCAGCAACTTAGGCAAGTCGTTAATATCATTAACAATAATATGATGTACTTGATAATTTTCGTCAAATGAAGCTCCGCATACATATCCTTTATTTTCAAGAACATATTTTGCAATTTCATAAAATATGCCACCAGATGAGCTAGACTCAACTATATCATTGCTTTTAGATTTAGCCGCATATACTTTTTCAATTTCTGGTTTGAATTGTTTCTTTAAAGGGCAAACTTTATCACATAATCCACAATTAATACACTTTGTCGAATCGATTTGAGGATATTTAAATTGATTGATATCATCAACTAATTCAATTGCGTGTTTTGGACAAACAGCTTTACAAGCTGAACATCCTGTACAAAGTTTATTTGATGTATCAATCATAATAGTACCTCCAATAATTTTACTTCTTTTTAAATTTCTTATAATCTATATGAAAAATCTTTAAAATAAATTTAATGCAATTTTTGATGCCTCTTTTAATCTTTCTTAAAAATCTTTTTACATTACCTTTTATTTGACAAGAAAAAGGTAATAACTTCTTTTCTTTTAATAATCGATTAATTTCCGGCATATCAAATAAATCTTTATTTTCAACCGCATAGACTAAATTCTTTTTAATATCTTTTTTAAATGTATTAACATCAAAAACATTTTTAAAATCATCTAGTTTCCCATCAATATATAAATTCAATAAAGTTCTCTTACATTTTGAACATGTGTTATCGTTATGTATTCCCCTAATGCATACATTTAAATGATTTTGAACTGTTTTATTAGTATCAATAAAATTAACTTTACCTTGTCTTGTAGTTTCTCCTCCAACAAGTTCAAATCTAATATTATCATTTGATATTGCTTGCATATTTAATAAATCATAAAACGAGCAATCCCACCAAACGAATTTAAACATGTTATATTCCGAGCTGGATGAAAAATAGTATAAATGAAACAATTTTTGTAACGCAAGAGGAATACTTAATGTTCTAAAAACATGTGTAGCTTCATGATTTTGTTTTAAGAATTCATTCATATTAGAGTCAACAGTCAAAAATTTACAATTAAGTTCTTGAGCAACAATCTTAAACTCTTTTAATCTTTCGCTATAAATATGTCTTGCTTCTTCCACATCATCTTCGTCCCCCCCCGAAGCGCCGGCATTAAAGTAACATAAATGAGTAAGATTTAAGTTAGACTCTTTGCTGTGATTCAAATTCTTAAGAATTGTATAGAACGAATCTACTCCGCAAGATAAACCTGTACCTACTCCATCATTTCCATCGAATTTAATATTTGCCTTTTCAGCTATAATATTTATACTAGAATATTCTTTAACATTTTTAGATATAGCAGGAATTAAATATTCAGTCATTTGTTTGTATAAACGCTCACTCACAGGAGCTTCACATTTAATATCATGTTTATGATCCATTGCCCATAGCATTAAGCAAACCAAAAACGAATCTGAAAGTTCATCAACTAAATATTTAGAATATTCTTCTTCAACCTCATAGTAAAATTCATAAGGTTTATTATTATCAACATAAATATTAGATATTAGTCTAGCTTTATTTTCAAAATGTTTAATATACGGTTTAGATATTGTTATCATAATTTTGTGCCTTCTTCCTTTTTATCTTAGCTAATATGGTTGATTTCTCATTCTTGTTCAATCCTATAAAGAATACTGAGATGCAATAGATAAGCGTATATATAACTACTTGAGATAAAAATATATACCAATTAGTAGGTTTCCAATAAATCATCATTAAAACGCCAGCTATACATGGTAATATCATTGATGGCAAGCATAATATAATATGCTTATAAAATTTAACCATATTTAGTTTCAACTTAAATTGATAAAAAATATCAATAATAATAATGTTCATTAATAATGACAATGTCGTTCCAAATGCAACTCCAACTACTCCCCACAAATATGCAAACCAAATACTAATTCCAACATTTATAAGAGCAGTAATTAACATAAACAAAGCAACTATTTGATGTTTATTTTTAGCTCTACGTATTTCGATACCAATATTTTGTATTAATGATATCGTAACAGGACAAATAAGCAACAATACTACATAATATGCTAATGAATATTCTTCACCTGCCCAATGAGATATAAAGAATTGACCAAAGAAAATAAACCCGGTTAAAACAAGATTTATTACAAACAATTGAACTCTTCCAACTTTAATCATTAAATCAGTAAGTTCATCATTACAACTAGGTTTATTAGCAGCAACTATAGTATTAACTTTAGGTGCAAAAACGCTTGATATTGCAGTAGAAAATTGAATATACATATTATTTATATTAGAAGCTACTGAGTAAATTGCTACAGCTGTTCCATTAACCATCTTACCTAATATAACCTTATCAGTTTGCCAGTTAATTTGGTCAATAATCTGATTAATCGCAATAAATATAGAGAATACAAATATGTCCTTAAATAAATGCCAATCAAAGCCTCTAAATGATATCTTCATATTTAGTTTCTTAAAACAAAACCAAATATTAACAAGCATTACTAGTATAGATAAACTAGTAGTAGTAATAACCATACCAATAGATCCATAACCTAAATATAATAGAATAATATTAACAGCAGGACTTAAGACTGTTGTAAACATATTAACTATCTTTTGCCATATAAACTTCTCTTGACTTGTTATATAAGAAGTAAATACTGAAGATGGGAATGATATTGCTAGATTAATAGATAAGAATATCATTAGAATCTTTGCTATATGTAAATCATTTGGAGTATATGTATCATTATAAAATATTGATACATTTTGTGATAGTACTAAACCCGCTATTAAAGCAACCACTCCGATTACCATAAATACAGATAAATACATACCATTTAATCTTTTTATTCTATCTTCTTCATTAGTTTTCTTATATATAGAATAGAATCTAATATATGAAGCACCAAATCCTAAAGATAATAATGATAAATAAGAAATAATAGAATTAGATAAACTATATATACCATATTCATTATCTCCTAATATTTTAAGCATAATAGGAGTATATATAAGTTGGATTAGAATGCCTAATCCCATTTGCAAATATTGTAGTATTACTCCTGCTTTTCTTTGATTACTACTCGATATATTCATTCTACTTTCTCTCCGTTCTTGGCTGTAGTTTATTTATACACATTAAATATCTTATCAAATAAAGATATTTAATGTAAATAAAACAAGGTAGTGATAAACACTACCCAAACATTTCTTATAAGATGTCCTATACATAGAATATTCAATATAGGATATATTAACTAATAAAATAGTGTTAAATTATATTTATAAATGTATGTATTAATTATACACTAAAATTTAATTCATTAGTAGATTGAATTAACAATAAGTTTTAAAATTACACTTAGTTATTAGATGTTTATTAATTATCTATTATTTTAGTAATACATTCTATTTTATTAGAATCATATACTGCATATAATTTATTAGCGAATTCTCTTTCTTTTTCCTTTGTAGTATTAATATCTCTATAAATATTAACTCTCCTAGTAAATAATATATTCTTATTATTCATATTATTACTACTTAAAGAATAAGTTAAGTTATTAATATCTTTATTACAAAAGGCAAGGATTGTATTTGCTACTAGACTATCTGTTAATATAGTAGGATTATTATCTATGGTTGCTCTTTTAATTAATATTGAAATATATGCATTATCATTACCTAAACATATATCCATTCTATTACGATTCCACTTAGTACCCTTA
>CAVFIT010000117.1:0-5564 GCA_963622735.1 Phocaeicola dorei
CTTAAAATCAATGGTTATTTAAATCTATATGATTTATGATTTATAAATCTAAAAAATAAAAATATAATATCTAATATGTTTATAAATATACTCTTTATTTTTATTGCGACGATATTAGGAACTTTGATTGGAAGTTTAATTTCTTTATTTTCATTTAAATTTCCTAAAGAAATATCTAAAATACTTCAAAATTTCTCTTTGGGAGGAATGATTGCATTAGTGTTTTTTGATTTAATCATTGAATCAATTGAAAATTTTTCTGATTTTAATGAAAATAAATTTGTAAATATTATTATTCCTATTTCAATTATATTTTTAATAAGTGCTTTATTCTTCTTTATTCACGAGTTATTGCATAAATATTCACATCATCATAACGAAGACAATGATGATAAAGAAGAATGTCATGATCACTTGCATAGTGATGAAATTAAAAATAATAGTCATTCTCTTTTTATTTCTACATTAATATTTTTTATTGCAATATCAATACATAATATCCCTGAAGGATTATCACTTGGATTTACATTCATTAATAATTCTAAAAATTCATATCCTGGAATTATTATGTCATTAATATTATTTTTACATAATTTATTAATTTCTTACTCGATGACATTATCTTTTTTAAATTTAAATAAATCTAAAAAGATATCTTTCTTATATTCTTTTATTTCTTCATTACCTGCATTTATATTTGGATTAATAGGATATTTTATAGTATCAATTGATTTACCTTCATATATTAGTGGAATTATCTTATCTATTAGTAGTGGATCACTTTTATATGTGTTATTCATTGAATTATTACCTCAAACATTTAATACATATAAATCTAAATTTACTTTTATCTATATTTTACTTGGAATGTTAACGACTGCTTTATTAATTCTCATATAATCATTAAAATAAAAGAAAGAGGTTAAGTTAATGAATAATGTTGTAGTAATAACTGGAAGTGCTAGAGGATTTGGATTTGAACAAGCTAAAAAATTCAAAGAACTTGGATTTAATGTTGTAATAAGTGATGTTAATGAAGAATTGTTAAATAAAGCACTTAACGAATTAAATAAAATCAATAAAGAAGAAACTAACGCAATAAGCGTTAAATGTGATGTTACAAACTATAATGAAATAGAAGCATTATATTTAAAAGCTAAAGAAGAATTTAACAAAGTGGATATTTGGATTAATAATGCTGGAGTAAATCAACCCGATAAACCAATATATTTATTAGATAAAAAAGAAATAGATTTTATGATTGATATAGATTTAAAAGGTTCAATATATGGTTCTTCAATTGCATTTAAATATATGAAAGAACAAGGATTTGGTCAAATATATAATGTTGAAGGTTATGGAAGCAATGACGCAATGATGAAAGGCTTATCAATATATGGAACATGTAAAAGAGCGATTACTTATTTTACTTTAGCACTTGCAAAAGAAAGTGAAAGTGAAACTAATGGAAAAGTTTGTGTTTGTAGATTAACTCCTGGAATTATGATTACTAATTTTATTTCTAGCGCTAATGGAGGTAAAACTAAAATTGATTTACCAGAAAAAACAAAGAAAGTTTATAACATTTTAGGAGATTATCCAGAAACCATCGTAAATTATTGTGTTCCTAGAATGATTAAAAATACTAAAAACAATAAAAGAATAATGTGGTTAACAAATAGAAGAGCATTCAAAAGATTCCTCTTTGCAGGATTCAATAAAAGAGATTTCTTTAAAGATAATTAAAAAAAGTGACCTATTAAATTAATAATAGGTCTCTTTTTTTATTCGAGTTCAAATGCTCCAGTATATAATTGATAATAATAACCTTTTTGTTCAATTAATTGATCATGAGTTCCTCTTTCAATGATTCTTCCATGATCTAATACCATGATAGCTTCAGCATCTTTAATTGTAGAAAGTCTATGTGCGATTAAGAATACAGTTCTTCCTTTCATCAAGTTTTCCATTCCTTTGAGAACAATTTGTTCAGTTCTAGTATCAATTGAACTAGTTGCTTCATCAAGAATCATAACTGGACATCCACTTACTGCAGCTCTAGCTATTGATAAAAGTTGAGCTTGTCCTTGAGAGATACTACTTCCATTACCTTTAATATATGTATTATATCCTTGAGGTAAACGAGTAATAAAACTATCAGCATTAGCAAGTTTAGCAGCTTCAATACATTCTTCATCAGTAGCATCTAATCTTCCATATCTTATGTTATCCATAATAGTGCCACTAAAAAGATTTGTATCTTGTAAGACCATTCCTAATGATCTTCTTAAATCTCTCTTTTTAATTTTATTAATATTTATTCCATCATATCTAATTTTTCCATCTGCAATATCATAGAATCTATTAATTAAATTTGTAATTGTAGTTTTACCTGCTCCAGTTGCACCAACGAAAGCAATTTTTTGACCAGGTTTAGCAAATAAAGAAACATCATGTAAAACTATCTTATTTGGAACATATCCAAAATCAACATCTACCATTCTTATATCACCTTTTAAAAGTGTATAAGTAATTGAGCCATCTCCAGTATGAGGATGTTTCCAAGCCCATAATGTGTGTTCTTTTCGATCACATTCAACAATGTTTCCATTTTCATCATATTTACCCATTACTAAAGTGACATAACCTTCATCAACTTCACTTTCAAAATCGATAATTTGATATACTCGATTGCATCCTCCAGTAGCACTTGCGATTGGATTTACTTGATTAGAAACTTCACCAACATTTTGAGTAAACATTCTTACCATTGGAAGAAAAGAAACAATAATTTCAATTCCAATTGTTTTATCAGGATGATATCCAGTAATTGTTAAAGAAGGTACATGATAAATAAAAAGTAAAACTCCTACGACTGCAACTAAAACATATAAGAAATTACCAATATTAGACATAATAGGCATTAAAATATTTGCAAATTTATTAGCTTTAGTAGCGACATCTTGTAATTCATCAATTTTATTATTTAATTTTTTAATAGATTCTTCTTCATGTGTGAATGATTTAACAACTTTTAAACCATTCATGATTTCTTCTATATAGCCTTCTTCTTTAGCAAGAACCGCTTGATTTGCCATAAAATTGTTAGCACTCTTACCACCAATTTTTTTAGTAACTAATAGCATTATAGCGGATCCAACTACTACAATTAATGTTAAATAGATTGAAGATATTAACATAATAATGAAAACTGCAATAAATGAAACCGAACAAATTAAGACAGTAACAATAGATTGAGTTAAAAGTTGCCTAATTGTGTCAATATCATTAGTGAATGTTGACATTATTTCGCCTTTATCGTGTCTATCAAAATAAGATATAGGTAAAGTTTGTAAATGTTCAAATACACGATATCTAATTTCATGCATATAAATTTGACCATATTTAGCAGTTAATTGAGAATAAGTAAAACCTCCTGCTAAAGAAATACAATAACTACATACTAAGATAATCATATCTCTTGTAAATTCGCCTTGAATAGATTCAAATCCTTCAAGTACACCTTGTTCAATCATTCCTGTAATTTGTTGAATGGTTAAAGGCCCAATAATTGTACCAATACAAGAAATAAATACACATAAACAAGATATTATCAATGCAATAGGATGTAATCTAAAATAATCAGAAATACATCTTAATAAAACATTTTTATTTTTTGAATAAGTTTTAGTCATTGCTTGTACCTCCAATTTTACTTTGAATATCATAAATTTCTTTATAAATAGCGTTACTATTAAGTAATTCTTCATGAGTGCCAATACCATTAATTTCACCATTATCTAAAACGATGATTTTATCAGCGTCTTCTACAGAAGATAATCTTTGCGCAATAATAATTTTAGTAATATCAGGACAATATTCTCTTAAACCTTTTCTAATATAAGCATCAGTTTTTGTATCTACTGCACTTGTAGAATCATCTAAAATTAATACCTTAGGATTTTTAAGTAATGCACGTGCGATACAGAGTCTTTGTCTTTGTCCTCCTGAAACGTTTACTCCACCTTGATCAATGTGTGTTTCGTATTTATCAGGGAACGTTTGAACAAATGGATCTGCTTGAGCTATTTTGCTTGCTCTTAAAATCTCTTCATCTGTTGCGTCTTTATTTCCCCATCTTAAATTTTCATTAATAGTTCCAGAGAACAAAACATTCTTTTGAAGAACCATTGCAACGTTATCTCTTAATGTTTTTAAATCATATTCCTTAACGTTGATTCCTCCAACTTTAACTTCTCCTTCAGTAGTATCATAAAATCTAGAAATTAAATTGACCAAAGTAGATTTACTACTTCCTGTAGATCCTATAATTCCAATAGTTTCACCTGATTTAATTTTTAAATTTACATTACTTAATGCAAATTTTTCAGCATCAGCTTTATATTTAAAAGAAACATTATCAAATTCAATATCTCCATTTTTAACTTCAGTAATTGCGTTAGATGGATTTTTAATAGTAGGTTCTTCAATCATAACTTCATAACATCTTTTAATTGCAGGAACTGCCATTAAAATCATGAATAAAACCATTGAAACCATCATAATTGAACTTAGAACTTGAGCACTATAAGTGATTAATGAAGAAATACTACCAATAGTAAATGTTCCCCAAACAATTTCGCTTCCATTTTTATTAGCAAGACTAATAACAGTTAATGTACCTAAAAATAAAATTAATGTATTAGACATATACATAACTGCTTGCATAGCAGGATTTGTTGCACTTAAAAGTCTTTCTACAACTTGGAATCCTTTAGACATTTTTTTACTATGATTATAGAATTTATCTTTTTCATAGTCTTCTCTTGCGTAAGTTTTAACAACTCTGATTCCACGAATATTTTCTTCTGTTATTTCGTTTAATTCATCATATTGATCGAATAAAATACCAAATTTCTTTGTTGCAATTGGAATAATACAACCTAAAATGATAGCGATAAATGGAATAGTGATTGCAAAAGTCCAAGAAAGTTGAGGTGCAACTACAATTGCCATAATAAATGAGAATATAAACATAAATGGTGCTCTTATAGCAATTCTAATAACCATCATATATGCCATTTGAATTTCATATATATCGGTTGTTTGTCTAGTAATCAAAGAAGATGCAGAGAATTTATCGATATTACTAAATGAAAAAGTAGTAATCTTTTTAAATAAATCGCTTCTTAAATTTCTAGCAAATCCACAAGATGCAATTGCGCACATTTTTCCAGACAAAATTCCTGAAGTTAAAGAACAAATAGCAAGAATTAATAAAATTCCACCATAAAGTAAAACTGTGTTTAATGATTGAGTTTTAAGTTCTTGAGTTACTTCTTTTCCTACTAATTCGCCCATTAAATTAACTAAAAGCATCATGATATAAGGAATGATACATTCAAATACAGTTTCTAAGAAAACAAAAAGTATTGAAAGAAATGAATATTTTTTGTATTCGCGAGAACTTTTTAATAAAAACATAAATTTTTTAATTAAACTAATATCTTTAGTTTTCTTTTTCATTAGCGTTTCCTCCTTTAATTTTTTCTACAAGTTTAGAT
>CAVFIT010000118.1:0-5519 GCA_963622735.1 Phocaeicola dorei
GTACAACTTTAAAATATAAAAATTTGTCCATAGCAGAAATTCAAGTTCATAAAAATCGTTCATTCAAGTTTAGGTTTATTATGAAAAATTTAATTTCAATGATTCGACTAGCAGAACAAAATAATGAAACTTTAGGAATTACTGCTGAAAAGACTATTAGTGATATATTTGGAATTGATTATCCTAAAAATTTTTACACAAGATATTCCCCAAATTTACAATATATGCTTGATGATACAATAAGAAATGCGTTTATGTATTTACCTAAACCGATTAAGCATAGTGGAAGTAGTACTGGAATTAGGGGTGGTAATAGTAAGTGCCCTTATGATTTTATATTAGAAGGTAATAAGACATTATCTGTTAAAACTAATATAGCCAATAAAGTTTGCCCACCTGAAATTGGACAACCTAATAACACTACTTGCTATTTGTATTTTAAAGATTTAATAAGTGAGAATAAAATAGACGAGCATATTTTTAAAAAAATGGTTTTGGAAAATGTTGACAAGATGATTCCAAGGTATTTACAACATTTATTTGATTCGGATTATTTATTAAGAATATATGAAGATAAGGATGAGTCTTTGAACGGTCACGCACTTTATCAATTTGAGATAATTGGAAAGGATTTGGGTAAAGATTATAATTGGGATAAAAAGAAATTTTCGTTTTCAAAAGCTACAATTGGTGAATGGAATGAAAGTAATACTGTTTATTATGATGGGATCACATTAGGCGAATTCCAAGTACATCATAATAGAAATTGTTACAAGTTTAGATTTAATTTTGATAACTTATTAAAAATTATACGTTCTAAAGATTAGTTATTGACTAGTATTAAACATTCATGTATAATGGACATATTGAACCATGTATAATGGACATTAGGAGGTTTGTATGTCAATAATTACAATTGCTGAAGCGGCTGAATTAGCTGGTAAAAGTCAAAAAACAATTAGAAGAGCGGTTGCTTCGGGAAAATTAAAAAGTACGAAGATACAAAATAAAACTAGGATTGAAAAAACTGATTTTGATGAATGGATGGAAAATGGCTGTTGTGGTGCTGAAGAACAAGAAAATTCATCCAAAAAAGCTGATGTAGTAAACTGGATTGATATATCTAAGGATTGGGATAAGGATGGATGGGATAATCCAAAAGATAGAAGTAAATATAACTTCATTGATTTATTTTCTGGAGCGGGTGGATTAAGTTGTGGAATGGTAATGGCTGGATTTAATCCAATTGCTAGTGTTGAAATTATGCCTCAGGCTGTTGAAACTTATAAATATAATTTTATTGAAAAACATAAATTTGATGAAAATGTTGAAACAAGAGATATTCGCAATCAAGAAGTAAAAGATAAATTATATAAATCAGTTGAAGGAAAGAAAATTGATGTTATTGTTGGTGGTTTTCCTTGCCAAGGATTTAGTATGGCTGGTTATCGTGTGGTTGATGATCCAAGAAACAGTCTATACAAAGAAATGAAGGATATTGTTGAGAAACTTCAACCAGAGATTGTTGTTATGGAAAATGTTGAAGGATTAAGATCTATGCTTAATGGTAAAGTTGAAGAGATGATTATCGAAGATTATAAAAAAATTGGCTACGAAATTAATCTAACCGTTTTAAATAGTGCAAACTATGGTGTTCCTCAATTCAGAAAAAGGGTTATTTTTATAGGCAATCGCGTTGGTAAAACTAATTATCACCCTAAACCTTTGTATGATGAAACTAATTATGTTACTTTAGGTGAAGCAATAGAACCGTATATGAATATGCCGGAAAATCCTGAAATCAATCATGTATTTTCAAAACATACAGAAGAAATGAAAGCAAGATTAGCTGCAATTCCTGAAGGAAAAAGCTTGTATAAAAATTATTCTGATGCATGGAAGAAATCACCATGGGATAAACCATCTTGCACTATAAAAGAAAATCATGGTGGTACTAATGTACATCCAAAATTACCACGTTGTTTAACAGCTCGTGAAATTGCAACATTACAATCATTTCCATCAGATTTTATATTTAAAGGAACTAAAAAATGGCAATTAGTTCAAATTGGAAATGCTGTACCACCATTACTGGGTAAAGCCATTGGGTTAGCTGTTAAAAAAATGCTAGATGAATAGATTTAAAATATATGTATTAAAAAACTTGTTTTAAGTAAATGAAGTTATGATATATTTATAGAATAGGAGCTTGCTTATGACATTTTTAGAATGGTTAGGTACTGCAACAACTAAAAAAGGATTACCGCTTTCAAAACGTACTGCAGAACATTATGAAAGTGGCTTTAGAATCACATCTAAAATGATGCTTGAAGAAAAAGTTATTTCTAAACCGTTAGAAGACATGAATATTCATGAATTGGATTTGGCTATATCAATTATTTTTAATACAACATCATTTAAAAATAAGGATTCAGTAGGAAAGAAAATGTATAGTAATGCTTTAAAACGATATAGATGCTTTATTTACTTAAATAGTGATATAGGAATTCAAGAAGAAGCACAGGAACTCTTAGTGAAAAATGATCAAACATTAACTTCAACTGAGAAAGAAGAAATTATAAAAGCAAGAAGAGGTCAAGGTTTGTATAGGGATAAACTTATGCAAAAGTATAATAAATGCTGTATCGTAACAGGAACAAACCTATCACAAGTACTTATTGCTTCTCATATTAAACCTTGGGTTATTTGTGATAATGCTGAAAGAATCGATGTCAATAATGGGTTCTTGTTAAGTGCTACATTTGATAGATTGTTTGATAGTGGTCTTATAACATTTGATAAAAATGGTAAAATGTATGTATCTTCTATGGTTGGAAAAGACAATTTTGATAAACTTCATATAAATGATAAAATTAATTATGATATTAAATACGTTCATGGTATGCAAAAGTATTTGGATTATCATAATAAAGTGATATTTGTAGGATAATTGTATTATAATTATTCTTTATTTTACTATTTAAATTAAAACATGATTAGATTAGTATGTTTTGTACTAATCTTTTTCTTTTTAAGTTTTCATTTAACACATAAAAATGATTTAATTTTCTTAATGCAAAATAAACTTATTAATGTTAAAATATAGTATGAAATATTAGTACATATTTTAAATATGTTATGTATGATAATATAGTATTAAAGTAAAGGGAGGATATTATGGATAATACATTAAAACAGAATTTAATAATATATGATGTTAGAGGAATTCAAAAATATATTTATAGAAGTAAGAAATTAAAAGAAGTAAGTGGTGCTTCATCAATAGTTGAAAATTTACTTAAATTAACAATTAAGGAATATTGTAATAATCACAACATTCAATTATGTGATTGGTGTAATAGCGATTCCATTTTTGATTTTAAATTTTTCAAATCAAGTGAACAATCTCAAGAATATATTGAGTATGTATATGAGGGTGGAGGTAATTTATTACTTGCTACAAGATTAACTGAATCACATTTATCTGAATTTAATAAGTTTATTCAATTAACTTTCTTAAGAAAAACATATAGTTTATCAGTAGCGTATGCTATGCTTGAAATAGATGAGCATACAGACTACATAAACGATGCATATCCTAAGATTAAGCAAAAATTAAATGAAGTAAAAAAAAGAATGCCTCAATTATCTTTGGCAAAACCATTACCTATATGTGAAGTTGATTCTAATACTGGATATGCTTTAAGTATATCTAGAAATGATCAACCAGGGGATAACAATCATTATTCTTTGGAATCTAATTTGAAGTTAAATAATTATATTAAATCAGATAATAAAGAATTAGATAAATTGTTTGAATCAGATGAAATTAATGATAGTGGAACTAAAACATTGATTGCGGTTGTACATATTGATGGTAATGATATGGGAGGTATTATATCTTCTTATATGGTAAATAAAAAGAAGAATAATATGTCATTTGAAGACGGTGTAAAAATCTCAAGAGAATTATCATTTAAAATTAATCAAGTATTTAAATATAATGTTGAAAAGATTATTTCTAAATACCCTGCAAGAATAGTAATTAATTCTGGAGACGATATTACATTTATTTGTAAATCTAAGGACTCATTAAATGTTACTAAAGAAATAATGGAAATGATTGAATCAAATTATTTAGGTGATAATTCAAATAATATATTCACATCATGTGCAGGTATTGCATATACACATAGACATTTCCCATTCCATAGAGCTTATGAAATTGCTGAAGAATGTTGTTCTTTAGCTAAGAAAAAAGCAAAACAAGAGAAGAATAAATATAATTTAAATCTAAATGGTAAAGTGGTTACAAGACCAACATCTTATATAGATTTTGAAATTATTAAAGCTGGTATTATTAAGGATGTTTCTATAAAAAGAGATGAACACAAACATTTATATTTAAGACCTTATTTAGTTAAATGTGATCATTCTAACATCAAATTAGATAATAATGATGTTAGTATTAATGAATTAATAAAAATAATATCTAGTTTTAAATCAGAAGAAGTTTCAAGAAATGCAGTTAAAGAAATAAGAAATACTTATGAATTATCTAAAACTGAAAGTGAAATATTATTTTTAAGATTAAAATCAAGAAAAAACTTAGGTGCTGGTTTTGATTATGTTCCTTTTGATGATTTAGGTGTGGCTAAATATTATGATGCTACTACATTAATTGATATTATAGAAGAAGGGGGAGAAAGTGATGAATGCTAAACTTAAAATTGAACTTTTAAGTAATACTTGCGTTGCACTTGGATCTGCAAGTGGTGAAACAAGTGATATGGATGTATATCAAGATAAATTTGGACGTCCATATATTCCTTCAAAAAGATTAAAAGGTCTTATTAGAAGTACAATAGAAGAATTGAATTATTTAACTAATAATTCTATCGATATAAATTCACTACTAGGTAAGCCTTGTGAAAACGGAGAATCTATAACCAAGGGCATTGGGGGATCATTATATATTGAAGATGCAATATTAGAAAATGAATCTAGTATTAGTATTAAAACTCAAACTGCTATAGATGAAACTACTCATGAAGCTAAGAAAGGATCTTTACGCACTATTAAAGTAATAGATAAAGGTGCAATCTTTGTGTCTAATGTGACATTAGAATCTGATAAAGATTTTAATAATTTATCTAAAGCATTGGTTCTATTGCGTCATATGGGATTAAACCGAAATAGAGGATTAGGTCTTGTAAAAGTTACTTTAGAAAAAGATTTTAATCAAGTAAAGAAAATAAATTATAATACAATTAATTCTAAATTATTAAAAATTAAGATTGAAAATATTTCTAACTTAATGATTTCTTCTACAGATCAAAACGAAACTATTAATTATATTCCATCGAGTACAATATTAGGATATTTTGCAAATAAATATATTAAAGCAAATAATAACGAAAGAAAACTTCATGAATTATTTTTAAATGAAGGACATTTAATATTTTCAAATGCATACATTTCTGATGAGGAATTTAATGAATACATGCCATGCCCTATAT
>CAVFIT010000119.1:0-4395 GCA_963622735.1 Phocaeicola dorei
TGATGATATGAAATTATCTTATTATGAGCAAATAAAAGAATAATATGAGTTTGATGAATTACTAATTAATCTTGCTAATGGTAGAATAGACTTTATTATTTAAGTAAATAAGGGGATTAGGTATGAACGATAATTTAAAATTTGATATATCTAATATAAGAACTAATGATAATACAGGTTGGTATTGTGTAGATGCAAATAGTAAAGATATGCAAGTAAGATATTTACTTGGTAAAGGTGATATAAGCAAAGATACTGTAATAGTTATAGGAGTTAATCCTTCTACTGCAGATGATAAACAAGAAGATAATACTATGACAAGAGTTAAGAATAAACTAGCTAGTAAAGGATATAATTCGTTTGTAATGATTAATATATTCCCTTTAAGAGCTACTAATCCTAAAGAGTTACCTAAGGTGAAGGATTTAAATGAAAATTATGTATTTCTACACAAACAAAACCTATTAGCGATTTCCTACATTCTAGATAAAATACAAGACAAGAATTCTAATAGTATAGCTAAAGATATTAAAGTTTGGTGTGCTTGGGGTTCTACTATAGAGGAAAGAAAATATTTAAGAGAATACTTTAAAGATATTATTGAATTATTAAATAAGTATAATGCTAAATATTATCATGTTGGTCCTATATCTAAAAAAGGTAATCCACATCATCCATTATATGTAAGTGATTCATATAATCTAGAAGAATTCAATATTAATGAATATGTTTATAAAATAACTGAATAATTTTTAGGTGATGTGTAAGAAACTTTTAAAAGAAATGAAACAAAATATCAATTACAAAATTACCGTGATAATATGCCTATATCTAGAGCTTTATATAACGCTATATTGAAAGAAGATATTAATGCTAATACATTAAATAATGATTTAACCAATGTATTAAAAGAAATACTAAATCATGACATAATTATTACTTACGATAGTAAGAAACTAACTATACATCCTTATTGGATAGAATTATATTATTACATTGAGGGTAATACTAACTTACAAGATCCATTTTGTGATATTAATTCCTTAAAGAAGACTAATAATAAGTTATACTTTAAATCTTCAAAGAGCACAAATTGGAATCGTAATAGAATGGACATATGTTTAGGTAATAGTAATGCCTATATTTCAATATTAATTAAAAGAGCAACCATAGAAAATAATAATGATATTTTAACTGAAAGTAATATGCTAACTGATAGTGAGATTGCTAATAGAGTATTAAATTTTTGTAATCTAGATAATAGCAATTTAACTTATACATTTAGTAAATGTAGTAATACTAAGAATATATTATTTACTTCTAGAGTTAATATTTATAATAAAGATAAAACTGCTAGCAAAAGAGATAAATTTGCTAAAAAATTATATGCAGCATATGATTCCTGCAAATTCTCTTGGACTTCTAGAATAGTAGATTAATGATACACTTCATGCGAAGTGTATTTTTTATACAGTTAATATTGAAAAAATAAATATTATTTTATATACTATAAATAGGAAGTGATTATTTATGTTAAATAAAATTACTATTAAAAATATTAATTCAATTAAGGAATGCACAATTGATTTTAAAAAGAACAAATATACATTCTTAGATGAATATATACTAGGAAATAATGTTAACCCAATTGCTTTATACGGACATAATGGTTCAGGTAAATCCGCAATGCTGAAGGCTATTGATCACCTTATTAAGCTTATGTGTGCCCCAATAAACGTACTAAGGCCATTTGTTGTAAACCAATTTGAATTCAATAAATATGCTAAGGAATTCAATAATAAAGATTTAATTAAAGGAAGTATTGAACTTGAATTTAATAATGAATCAGACAATTACAAGTATTATATATGTACTTCACTAAATCAATGTATTGAAGAAGAATATTTATATTGTAATAATATTGAAATATTTAAATTTGAGCATACACTAATAAGAAAATTATTATATAGTAATAAAAATTATAATATTGAAACTAACACATCAAAATTAATTCCTGCTCTTAGATTACTTGCATCAAAAGAAATTAATGATAATCATATACAATACGCATATGATTTTATTTCTAATTTTACATTTATCAATTTACCTTATCAAAATTCAAACTTTGGTTTTGTAACCTCATTACAATATCAAAATGTAAATGCGATTGATTTACTTTGCGAACAATCAGAACAAGTTAGATCTATATTAAAAAGCTTTGACGAATTTCCTTTATATAATATTAGAAAAACTGAAAATACATCTAGTGTAAATGGTACACCTGAATATTTGTTATATCTAGATGGGGTGGATAATTCACCATTGCCTCTTACATATATTTCTGAAGGTATGAGAAGCACTAGTTTATTATTATCTATACTTACTACAGTTAAACCTAATACATGTTTATTTATTGATGAATTAGATATGTCATTGCATCCTACAGCCATAAAATCATTTATAAAAGAGGCTATAAAGAGAAAGATACAATTAGTATTTTCTATCCATAATACTAATATTTTACAAGAATTAAGACCTGATCAAGTATATTTAGTTAAATGGTTTAAAGGATATTCTAAGTATAAGAAAATTAGTGATATTTATCCTAATATTAGACAAATTAATAATATTGAAAAAATGTATTTAGCTAATACATTTGATTTTGGAGAAGCTGATGAGTCTTAAGAAGTATCTTGCGATTGTTGAAGGAAAGTCTATGGAGTGTGAAGTTCTTGAATATGGACTTTCTACTTATGGATTTCAAGTAAATGATAATTTAATTAAAGATTATAAGTTAGATGATTATTCTAATATGTTTACTGTTAAGTGCTTAGAAAACAAAGATAAACAATTCGTTATACTTCAAAGCAGCCAAAGCAGAATTAAAGATTTTATTAATACTGTTGATAAAGAAAGTAGCGATATAAGTAGATTATTAGTTGGAAAGGATTTTGTATCTATATTTCTTATTTTTGATATTGATCATAATACCAAAGAAGAAATAGATGCAGCTTTTAACAAATTTAATGACCCATCAACTGGTTTGTTAATATTAAGCAGTCCTTGCTTTGAGGTTATTGCTCCATATTCTAACGATAAAACATATGAAGGTATTTCGTTTAAGAAGTTTAAGACTTCAAAGAGCACTTATTATTCTGATAATTTTCATATATCAACTAAGGATTATATTAAATTTAGCTTTAATGAATTATTAATACATCATTTAAAAAATAATAAAGATAAATATGATATTGAAGGATTTCAAGATACTAATGACGTAACTTATCATCCTGAATATATAATAATACTATCTAATAAATATAATATAAGAGAAGGTAGTGATGAACTATCTTATAAAGTTAATTATACTTATTTTTCATCAATACTATATGTAGTTTTATTATATTTATTTGATTTTTCAAGATATCCTGATTCATATACTAAATTGTTAAATTTTCTAATTAATAAACAAAAAGAAATAGATAACAAAGAAATTGATCTTATTAACAATTTAAAGAGTTGCGACAAATTAAGTGTTTCAAAACTAAATGATTTAGTAGAAACTAAAGAATATGCAACGTATTTATTTAATAAGTATTCTAACCTAGGTATTATTGATAAAACAAATAATACTATAGATATTAATAAACTTGTTGATTATATTAATGGGAAATATTATTAAATTAAAATTTGTTTATAACTTAAGGTTTATATACTAATATTGATAATTTATTAATTGTTAATTATGATAAGATTGTATTAGAGAGTGAATGAAAGAAATTCAAAACTTATTTAGATAAAGCATTTAGGGAATAAAATGTTTATATGAAAGAGTGTTGTAATGGAAGGAGGATACCATGACTAACAGAGATAATTTTAATAAGAGAACAATTAATGAAGTTGCTCTAAGAGTTGGTTATAGATGCTGCTTTCCAGGTTGTAATAAATTTTGTTACGCTTCATCACTTGATGATAAATTAATTAATATCGGTGTAGCGTGTCATATAACCGCCGCGGCTCCTGGTGGGCCACGCTATGATGCGAATATAACACCTGAAGAAAGAAAAAGCGGAGATAATTTAATATGGATGTGCCAAACACATTCAAAAATCATTGATAGTGATCCTGAAAAATATACTGTTGAAGTTTTGCGTAATTACAAGAAAATTAAGGAGCAAGAAGTTTACGAAGAGCTAATTAGTACTACTTTTTATGAAAAATATGATTTGAATTCAATAAAATATACATTTGACAGTCTTATTAAAACTTGTGATTTCAAATTGTTAAATGAAATTATTAACAATTATAAGACTTCCTTTGGTTTTGGAATTGATGAACTTGTTTTAAGATATAAATGTATTTTGTATATTTATACCGAAAATAAGAAATATGAAA
>CAVFIT010000119.1:4405-5252 GCA_963622735.1 Phocaeicola dorei
ATTAAAGAATATATAGATAAAACAGTTGATAAATATTATGATAAATTAGAAGAAATAATATGTATTGCGATTGAACTTTGTTCTATAAATTCGTTAAAACTCATATATAACAATTTAAATCATAATAGCAAATATAAAAAAGAGGTTGAAAAACTAATTTGCCAAGAAGGATTAAAGAAATTCTTGTCATTACAAGTAAAACCCTTTGATAAAGTTGATGTTTTTAAATTACTAATTAATTATAATCTCTTATTTGAAAGAACATATGCTTTGGACGAAAAAGGAAATATATTACCTTTTCCTAATTATGAAGAAACTTATTATGAAATAATTACTCAGGCAATTTCGTTACTAACAAATTTGGAAAATGATTCGTCAACGGTAAATGAAAATGATTGTGCATCTATTATTTCTCAATTTAAAGACATTAATTGTTTAAGACCTAATGTGAAGATTAAAATAACAAGTTAGCTACTTAGATATTTAACTTTTTGTAACTCTAATAAATATGATATGATATATGATAAACTTGACCGTGATGTAAAAGAAAGTTTCGATATTTGTCAAATTAAAATATTCAATGATTTATATAATAGTAAACTTAATATTGAACAATTAATTGACTTTACTAATAAATTCAATGATTTTAATTTATTTCATACCTACTTACAAAATTTACCCTATAATAAAACAATAGAAATTCTAGATGAATATAAATATTTATTAAAAAAAGATTCGACACTGTTTTATATTTACTATAAAGATAAAAAATTAACAAAAGAAAAAATAAATGATATTCCTAATGATGATTTAAATAAAAAATTGTTATATTATAAAAACAATATTA
>CAVFIT010000120.1:0-5171 GCA_963622735.1 Phocaeicola dorei
GTTTACAGCATGGACAAACTTCTGGAGCTTTTTTGCTAACCATAATGTATCCACAATTTCTACATTTCCAAACAGTAACTTTATCTTCTTTTTCAAAGACTTTAGCACCTTCGATATTTTCTTTTAATTTTAAATATCTTTCTTCATGATGTTTTTCAACTTGTCCAACCATTCTGAATTTTGCTGCTAATTCTTTAAAACCTTCTTCTTCAGCAGTTTTAGCAAATTCTGCATACATTGATGTCCATTCTTCATTTTCACCACTTGCAGCTGCTTTTAAATTTTCAGTTGTTGATCCAATACCTTCTAATTCTTTAAACCAAAGTTTAGCATGTTCTTTTTCATTATCTGCTGTTTCAAGGAAAATTGCAGCGATTTGTTCATAACCTTCTTTTTTAGCTTTACTTGCAAAGAAAGTATATTTATTACGAGCTTGTGATTCCCCTGCAAAAGCGTGTAATAAATTTTGTTCTGTTTTTGTACCTGAATATTTTGACATATTTTTAATCTCCTTTTCTTATTATTAATAATATCTTAATTATTCTTCAACTTCTTCTAAGTCTTCTTTACCTACTCCACAAACTGGGCATACTGGATTTTCTTCGTCACTTTCGAATTCGTATCCACAAACTAGGCATCTCCATTTTTTCATTGTTTTTAAATCTCCTTTTCTTCTTTTTGTTTTTCTAAACAATCTTTACATACTCCATAATATGTAATACTTGTTTTTTCAATTAAATTTCCATTATCATCGTAATGTCTATGTTTTTTCTTATTAAAGATATCAATTACTCTACCACATTTAGTACATACAAAATGTTCATGTTCATCTAAACGAGTTAATTCATACATAATTTCATCCCCATTGATTAAGTCTACCTTTCTAATATATTTATCATCTTCAAGGGAAGAGATATTACGGTAAAGAGTAGATAATGAAATTTTCTTTCCATTATTTATTAAATAATCAAATACTGTATGAAAACTTGCGTGTCCTAAATATCCTAAAGCTTCTAAGATATCTTTTCTTTGTGATGTCATTCTTTCCATATGATTATTATATAGAATTTTTTTCAATAAGCAATAATTATTTTATAAAATTATTGCAAAATTTTCTAAATAAGAACAACTTTCTTATTTGTGTAAATTTTCTTTGTTCATAAAAAATAGATAATTAACAAAAAAGACTATTCGTTAATTATCTTTTTAGTTCGTACTCGAACCAAAAATTATTGAAAATTATTTACATTTTCTTTACAATTATACAAAAAAATCAATTATGTAAAACATCTCAAAACGTGATAAATAAAGGGTTTGAGAGATTTTTAACAAAAAGAAAAAAAGTGTCGTCGTTTTCAAAAATAATTTAAAAAATATTATATTTTTGTTTTCTTTTTATATATAATACAAGAGTTATTTTACTTATGATTTTTAAGGAATTTTTAAGGATTTAACGATATAATAAAGATAGAAATAAAATTAAAAAAGATTTTATAACTATTGTATATATAATTCTTTAAATGTATTCTAGTATTAGAAACGTTATTAAGTATTATTTTTAATAATAATGATACAATAAAATTATAAAATCCCAAAAATTCAGATAGGTTTAGATTTATATGAAAGGGGATTATCAATTATGAAAAATAAATTACTTATAGGAACTATTTTACCATCCGTTGCTTCAATTGGATTAATCGGAAGTGGATTCTCACTTTGGGTATTTAACGAGTCAAATGAAGCAAAACTCACTAACAATAATATTAAAATTGAATTTACTCAAGTTGTTAGATGTGGAGATATTACAATCGATGGTGAAACACAACTTGTACTTGATCAAAAGCAAGATGCATTAAGTACAGGATGTTATTTTGAAAGTGAAGAAAATGATGCATTAATTGCAAAATATTCTTACGATTTTAGTAACACTTCTTCAAGTGACACAGGTTACATTGAAGATGATACTGATATTAAATTTACTACTACAATCCAAATATCAGATGCTTTAGCAAGTTACATAACATTTGATCATACTTTAGGAAAAGATACAGTATATAAAGATACTTCTTTAAATACTTGGGATATTTCAGAAGATGGTACAACTTATACTTTTACTTCTCTTGCTAGTAATCATAAAGCATTTGATGATACTAATATTTCAAGTTTAGTATCTACTACAGTATTTGATTGGGATAATGTTAGTGTAGAATACACTGAAAATTATCCAGAATCATTAGATGAGTATGAAATAATGATATCATTACTTAATAATACTAGTATTTCTGTCACTTATAGTGCAGAAACTTATATTAAATAATTTAAAGATATATAGAAAACAATAATAAAAATAATAATTAAATATATATCCTCCAAAAAGAAAGAGATTAAGTTCTCTTTCTTTTTATTTATATTTAATATAAATAAAGACTTAAAAGATATTTAACAAGGTTATAGACTTTGTAAAATTATTCTTGATATATTAAAAATTAAAGAGTATATTTGAAAAGAATAAAGATCCCTGATTTAGATTAGGAAACTTTTAAAGGACATATAAATGAAACGTAAATTTTTAATTGGTAGTGTTATACCTTTAGTCTTTGCGCTTGGGGTTGTTGGGAGTGGATTTTCTCTTTGGATCTTTAATGAAGACGCTAGTATAACAAGTGATAACAACAAAGTAAGTATTATTACAGAAAATGTAGTAACTGCTGGAAATATCTTAGTGTATGGAGATACTTATGGAGCATCTACTAAGGATGCCTACTCCAAATGTACATACTTAAATTTTGATCAAAAGAAATGTGATTTAAATCCAAATGGTACAGGTTTAACATTCCAAAATACTAGTGGAGATTTCCAAACTGAAGCATATTATTTATGGACTGATAGTAATGAAGTAGCTAATTATCTTACTAATACTGATACAGGAAGTTACTATTATAGAACTACTAAAGGTACTATTAATATGGCAGACCAAGATAGTAGTCAAACATATAATAAAACTGCTAGTAATGAAGTAGTTACTTCAAGTGGTGTTCCTTTTAGTGATGTTAGTGAAATAGGTAAATCAATTGATATTAAATTTACTATTACATTAACTATTCCTCGTGAAGTAGCAGGATATCTTAAACTTATGTATAAAGGTAAAACTGCTCCTCAAGATCCAAATGATAATTTTGAAGGTACTACTATTAATCATGATGGTGATAAATTCTGGGCACTCCAATTCACTATTACTAAATATTTAAGTGAATATGATAACTATGAACAATATATTAATGAAATTTATAGTAAATCAGGAAGTGTAACTGATTACATTAATCATGATTATAAAGATAAAACTAATAAGAAATATGGTTTTAAGTTCTTTGATTTTAGTGAATTTACTTGTGATTATACTGATTACACTAAAGATACAGATCCTGAATTCGCTGAATTCCATGAAAAATATCAATATCCTACAACACTTGAAGGATACGAAACGATGATTAATAATATCAAAAATACTTCTAATAAACAATCTAATGAAGAATTTAATGATAATATTGCAATTGGGACAAGTTATAAAGCTGAAGTTGTAATATTAGATAGCACTAATTAATTTACCTACCAATTAACTAATATAAAAATATTAAAGATTCTAATTAAGTTTAGGATCTTTTTTACTTTAAATAAATATTATTAAAAATTTTTTTCAATAATGATATATCACTATGATAGAGTAAACACACGATATTTATCGTATTATTTCAAAATATACAAAATATTTATTTAACAATTTATATAGAATTGTAAAAAATAACAATTGACAAGTATTGTTAATAAGTTTAATCTAGTAAAGATTTTAAGACTGTAACTACGGTACTTAAATGTTTTTATTTTATGAAGAAAAAGATATTAATTGGAACAATATTTCCTCTTTCTGCAATGCTTGCAGTTATTGGATCTGGATTCTCTTTATGGTTATTTGAAAATGATTCTAAAGTTTCTTTAGATACTAAAGTAGGAATCCAAACTACTAATGTTTTAACTAGTGGTAATATTTTAGTATACAATGATTGTTATTGGCCAAGTTATAAAGATAACACTGAACATGATAAAAGTTATGAGAATTATTCATATATTGAATTTGATCAAGTAATAGATGAATCTCAAGAATATAACTTATTAAAACATCCTAGTAGCAAGAAATCTACTAGTGCCTATTACCTTTGGAGTAATGATGATGATATTACTAAATCAATAAATGTAGATGTTGAGGGATACACTAGAAATTACTTTATCGATACTAAAACTGGTATCCCATTTGAAAATTTAGGAAAAGAAGGTGGTACTGATATTATTTTTACTACTTCTATTGTTGTACCTATTGAAATTGCACCTTATATTACCATGACTTATAGTACTCGTAATACCCATGATACTTTACAAGCTAGAGGATTTAATAAGATTATTGGTACTCAATTTGATGATCAAGCTAAAGATTACTCTATGACTTATACAATTATTGAAAGATATAGTGATATTGATCCAGATGGTACATATGCTTCTGAAATATTTAGTAGTTCTCTTAATGGTTATATTAATCATGATTATAAGAATGATTCTAATAAAAAGTATGGTTTTAAATTCTTTGATTGGAATAATATGACTATTAAGTACTTTAATGAAGATGAATTTGATAAAGAAGACCATAGTGGTTTAAGTAGTGAAGAAATTGCTAAACTTAAAGCATGGCATAAAACCCAACCTTCTAGTTTAGCTGAATATGAAACTATGGTAAGTCAATTTTCAAAAACTGAAGGTAAAGATCCTTCTGAATCATTTAATGAGAAAATTGCACTTGGAGTTACTTATAAAGCAGAAATATGCTTCTATGACAAGGAAAGAGCTAGTAAAACTAACTAGTTCTTTTTTATTGGTGCAATCGGAGAAATTTCAATTTCACCGATAAATTAAAGATTGGTGAAATTCAAATTGCACCGATTATTCAATGATTGGTGCAAAATAAATTGCACCGATATTCAAAAGATTGGTGAAATTGCCATATGCAAAACAGCAAAAAGTACGATAAAATAGCATCTTTTCAAATTGCACCAATAAAAACGCGATTGGTGCAAAATAAATTGCACTAATGCATAGAATAAATATTGAAAAGAAAATTTCAATCT
>CAVFIT010000121.1:0-5125 GCA_963622735.1 Phocaeicola dorei
ACAGGACTACAAAATTCAATCATTTCTTTATCTAATACTTTCATACTATCTAATATAAATTCTTTTGGAAAAATTGCTACAACTAGTTATGGAGCTTATTCTAAAATTGAAGGTTTTGCTACTTTACCTAGCGGGTCATTTTCAATGGCATTATCTACATATGTAGGTCAAAATATAGGCGCAAAAGATTATAAAAGAGCTAAAGTTGGTGGGTATAAAGGTTTAATATTATCAATGGTAACTACTGAGTTTTTAGGTATTATGATTATTGTACTTGGAAGATATTTAGTAGGAATATTTACTAATACTGAAATAGTTATTCAAAACGCTATTACTCAAATTAGTATCATTGCTCCATTTTATTTTTTACTAGCTTATTCGCATGGTATGTCTGGTATTTTAAGAGGAGCAGGATATTCAAAAACACCGATGTTTATAATGATAATTTGTTGGGTAGTAATAAGAATATGTTTTATTCCTGTTGCGTTAAAGTATTTATATAATGATGTAACTACAATATTTTGGTTTTATCCTTTTACATGGTCTTTATCTACTATTGTATTAACTATAGTTAGTATTGTTACTAAGTGGAGTAAATCAAAAGAAGTAAAAGAATAATTTTATGTCTCTTTTAATTTTAATAGTAAAAATAAATTATTAGTTTAAATTTAAACTTAATAAAAAATGCGCCTTTTTTTAGCGCATTTACAAAACTTATTTTAGATTTTTTGTATCGACTTTTCCTATTAATGTTGTAGGAAGTTTATCAAGATATACAATTTCTTTTGGCTTAGCATATATTGTACATTTACTGACAATGTTTTCAATTATGTCTTTATTATAATCTTCTGTAGTGAAATTTTTAATTAAATGGTTTTTATTTAATACTACAAATAATTTAATAATTTCACCAAAGCGTTCATCTTTAATACCGATTGCCGCACATTGGAATACATAAGGTAAGTTAGATACAGCATTTTCTACTTCTGAAGGGAATATATTAATACCGTTAACTTTAATAATACGTTTAATTCTTTGTTCAAATATTACAAAGCCATCTTCATCAACTTTACCATAATCACCTGTATGAAGATATTTTCTACCTTCATATATAAAGAAAGGATCATCAATTTTGGTTTTTTGGAATACATAGCCGTTCATTAATGTATCTCCAGATATACAAATTTCACCATCTTGATTTTCACCTAATTTATTACCGTTTTCATCAAAACAATCTATTTTACAATTTAATAATGGTTTACCTACAGTATATGCTTTACTATCTTTAATTCTATTAACAGCGCATACTGCAACAGTTTCAGTTAAACCATAACCTTGTAATAATCTACATTCTGATTTAGCTTTTTTCATTACTGAATCAAATCTATCAATTAAACTATCTGATACAAAATCACCACCTATGAATGCAGTTTTTAAGCATCTTAATTTTCTTCCTTTAAAACCATTAGTGTGTAATAAAGCTTCAAATAATCTAGGAACACCTATTAAAACAGACATTCTTTTCTTTTTAATTAATTTAATAGTTTCTTTAGCGGAGAATTTAGGCATTAAACAATCACATCCACCAAACATAAATGAAATATGAATACCAATACCTAACCCAAAGCCATGGAACATTGGTAATGCTGATAGCATGTACATTTTCTTTTTATAATTAATATCTATACCTAAAATATCATAAGCATTTAAGCAAACTGAATTAATACTAGAAGAGGACAAAGCAACTGTTTTAGATTCACCCATTGTTCCACCACTATGTAAATAAATTGCATCTTTATAAGCGTCTTTATGGTATTGAGAATAATCTTCTTGAGTGTAGAAATGTTCGATTTTAAAATAATTATTAGAATTTAAATATGATAATTTTTTGATATTAGTTTGCTTATATACTTTTGTGGCAAATTTTCCAAGTTCATGAGCAGGGCATACAGGTACTACTGTTATACCTTCTTTTTCTAATGAAGCGAATTCTTCATATCTAGTATCTAAAATAAACAATATTTTAGAATTTAATCTTAATAAGATTTCTCTTAATTGATCATAATTCATTAATGGATGAATAATATTAGAAATAGCACCTATTTGATTAATTGAATAAAATAAATATACCGCTTCAGGAATGTTAGGTAAACACATAGTAATTATGTCGTTTTCTTTAAAACCTAATTTAGTGAATTGTTTAGCAAAAGAATTTACTTTTGCAAGTAATTGATCGTAAGTAAAAAACTTTCCTTTATATAAAAGGGCGTTGTTTTTATGATATTTTTGAGTGTTTTTTAATAGATATTCGTAAATTGTATAATCTTTATATTCTTCAAACATAATTATATAATCCTTCTAAAGTTTAATATGGAATCCACAGGCTAAAAATATAATAATGTGAATTACAGTAATAACAGGAATATGTAATAAATATATCCATAAAGTCTTTCTACCTACATAGGAAATAGGTATGCACCATTTAGGTTGTTTTTTGAATAATGATTCTTTATTTTTGTAAACTAATTCTCCAATTACACAACCAATTATGGTATAGCCTAAATAAGGGAATAATGGGAAATAGTCTCCACCAAATCTTGCAAAACCAATTATATTACCAGTAATAGCGGTAAACCAACTTAGTCCAGAAGATTTATTAATATAATAATAAGGGAATTGAGCTAGGAAGAATTTACCAAGTAATATAACTAACCAGCTTAATCCAAAACCTACTGCGATCCATATTTTAAAATTATTATTAGTAAGTTTATACACTAGTTTTCTTATAAAATAGGTAATAAGAATAGATGAGCCTAAACAAGATAAAACCCCAAAGACAATTAAATAATCTTGAACATTTAAAATGTTAATTCCACATAGGATACTTGTAACTGTAGTAACTATAAGTCCACATCCTAAACAAAGTAGGCCTCTTTTTACATTGTTTCTAGAAAAGTTGATACTAATACCGCATAAAAAGAAAAAGATAAATAGTACCATAGCTCTAAATTGAATTCTAAAGTTATGAGTATAATACCAAGTACCAAAATAATGGTAATTTGATAAAAATGATGGAATAGAAGGATTTGCCCAACTACCAATATCAAAATATCTCCATATAAAATCATGTATTTGCCACATTATATGGTCAAAAACCATTAATATAATACATAATCCTCTTAAATAATCTATTTCCCAAACTCTATTAGATTTTGTTGGTTTTAATTCGCTTACTTCTAATTGAGTCACACTATTAACTTTAGTCATACTTTAACATTATAAATAATTTGAATTTTTAAATAAAGTCTAAAATTTTATCAAGTGTCTATTTAAGATAAAAAATACAGTGAAAAAAATAAATAAATTAGTCATTGTTATTTTATTTAAATGTTTACTTTTAGCACTAAAAAAGAGTAAAATATAGGCGTTTTGAGGTAAAAGTATGAAAAAATATTTAATGATTTTGTTTTCGTCTATACTTGCTGGATTTTGTATTACATTTGGTGCGACAGTTTACTTAATGTGTCTAAATGCAAGTGGTGGAGAATTTGTTGGTAAGTTTATTGGAGCGTGTATGTTTACAATAGGTTTATTTACAATAATTCATTTTAATTTTTGGTTATATACAGGTAAGATCGGATATGTGTTAGATAATAAACCTATGTATTTATTAGATTGTTTTATTTGCTTTGTTGGTAATTTAATTGGATCATTTGGGTTATCTTCTTTAATTAAATTAACTTCTGTTGGGGATAAATTACATACTCAAGCAGCCCCTATTGTAGAAGCCAAATTAAATTCTTCATGGTATTCTATATTAATCATGTCTATGATGTGTGGTGTTATGATTTATCTAGCTGTAGAAGGTCATAAAAGATGTAAATATAGTATTGGTAAAGTCTTATTTGCTACTATGCCTATAATATTATTTATATTATGTGGATTTGAGCATGTTGTTGCTAATATTACCTATTTTACATATGCAGGTAGCTTAAATTGGCAAGGTTTTGGATATTTTGTTTTAATGTTTTTTGGTAACGCATTAGGGTCAATTATATTTGATGGGATTATTAAATTAGTTAATTATTTTGCTAAATCAGATAGTATAAATTCAACTACAATTAATTCAGCTAACAAAGATCAATAATTTTCTTAAGATTATAGGTAATTACTTATAATCTTTTTTAATGAGATGTTTCTTTGATATAATACTTTTTAGTTAGGAAAATATGCATATGGAAAAGTTAAGCAAAATAAAAGATAAACAAATTTATGGGGTTAAATTATACTGGTTTAGTTTAATTATATTAGTTGGTATTGTTTTTTTAATAATAGGAAGTGTATGTGATTTAAATATATCTAATAGCTTATATAATAAAAATAGTGGATTTGGAAATTTTATTGAAACATATGGAGAAGGGATAGGCTATTTAGGTGGATGTGTTGGTGGAACATTATTGTTTTTAGGATTATACAAAAACGAAAAAATAGCTTTTAAAATCCTAGGCTATATATTATTGATTTTACCTATTGCTTTATCGACTATTTTATTTGGTAAAGCTATTGGTCCAAATGAATATGGAATCACAGTAAATAAACCTTTTAATTATATTATTGCTTTTATTTTATCTATTTTAGTTTGTGGAATTATTTATTTTGTTACTAATAAAGATGATAAAAGAAAATTGATAATAAGTGGATCTATTATCGCTTTATCAATTGTGTTAACTGTAGCTATTGTTAATGGTGGATTAAAATTTATAGGTGGAAGACCTAGATACAGATATTTATTAGGAGATAGTCTATCTAAAGATGGTTTAAATGAAACATTTTTAAATTGGTGGCAATTTCAACCATTTAAATATTTAAGCGGAGATTATCATAAATCATGGCCTAGTGGACATAGTGGAATTACTACTTCCTTATTATCACTTAGTTTTATTACACCTGTTTTAAAACGTAGTAATAAATGGACTAGCTTTATTATATTTATAGTTATGTTTATTATTACTGTTATTGTAAGTATATTTAGAATTATTGTAGGGGCTCATTTTTTAAGTGATGTTTCAACTTCTATTATTTTAGTGTCTTTAATTATTTTATTAAGTAGTTATATAGTTAATAG
>CAVFIT010000122.1:0-4892 GCA_963622735.1 Phocaeicola dorei
GCGCATACATATAGTGATACAATTTATTTTGCAAAGGAAAAAATATATGAAAAAAAGTTTAAAAATATTATCAACAGCATTACTATTAGGATTAGTTTCTTGTAATAATACTTCTAACTCTTCTACATCATCACCTAATAGTGTAGTAACTTCTTCTAGTACACCTACACCTATTTCAAGTTCAACACCTAGCGATCAAAAAACTACGATTAAATCTGAGTTTAAAGCAGGAGATCTAGCTAATGCAACTTCGTTAACTGATTATAAAATTAATTCAGTTTTCTCAATTGTTGGATTTGGGGTTATATATGATTCAGGTAGTGGAAAAACTGTTAAAGATATTAGTGGTAATGATATTAGTTCAAATGGAAGACTTAAAAATTTTAAGCAAACAGGAGGAAAACTCCAAATTACAGTAACTGGAGATAAGGCTAGATTATTAATTCAAATCGCTGCAAGTGGATCTAGTAGTAGAACATTAACTATTTTATCTACAACAGGAAGTGAGATTTATACTAAAGATACATCTAGTAGTGAAATGTTTACTATTGATATTACATTAGAAAAAGGTACATATACTTTAGGTGGATCTAATGGTTATAACCTTTATTATGGAGGTTTAACTCAGCAAGTAAGTTTAGGTAATGAGACTGGATTTAGTGTAGATACAAGTAAGGTTCAAACTAATTTATTTATTGGTGAGACATTAGATTTATCTAAATTAAGTGTATATGCAACATATGATAGTGGAGCAATAGTAGAATTAACAAATAAAGATTATAGTGTAGATATAACTAATGTAAATACATCTTCTGCAGGGGATTATAATGTCATTGTTAAATATAAATCTTATTTAGCTAAAACAATCACTATTAATGTTTCTACAGTAACTGATATTGAAGTAAAAGACTTTATTATCAGTGGTAAAAATGGAATAAGATTACCTAAAGTATATAAACTTAATGATACTATTACTACAAGTGCAATTACTGTAATAGCTTCTTCAAATAAAGTTAGTAAGGTAGTAGAGCCTACTTCTATAAATCTTCCTAAAACTGATACAGCTGGTAAAAAACAAATAGAGATTAAATATGGAACTATTACTAAATATATAGATATAACTGTAATTGATTCTTCTTTAATTCCTAGTCAAGAAGTTTCGTCTTTAAAAACATATAATTTCAATGTCAATAGTTCTAATATAGATGGAACAATCGGAAATACTTTAAATAGTAAAGCTAATGCAACTAATATGATGAACTTTAGTTCTATTCAAAATGCGTTAGATTTTATAAAAACAGCAGGATTAGAAGCTGATTCTATTAAAAATATAGAAATTGATGGAGGTACATATCATGAAAAAGTATATGTAGAAACTCCTAAGGTAGTATTTAATTGTGATAGTAATAGTCAAGCTATTATTGAATATGATGCATTAGCAGATACAAAAGATGGTCAAGGTAATTCATTTTCAACTTATGGTTCTTCTACAGTTACTATAACTAGTGAAGCTAATAACTTTGTAGCAAATAATGTTATTTTTAAAAATACAGCGTTTAATACAATGGATGAATATAATATGTCTAAGTATGGTAATAAACAAGCCTGCGCTTTAGTTTGTGATAGTGATGGAGAATTTAATAATTGTACATTTACTGGTTTCCAAGATACTTTATATGCTAGATTAGGTAATCAAAAATATACTCAATGTAAAATAAGTGGTATGACAGATTATATCTTTGGTGAAGATTCTAACGTATATTTTAAAGATTGTGAAATTACATCATTATATAAAGGTAGTGATACAAATAACGGTTATATTGCTGTTACTAAACCAAGTAAAGAAGTAGTAGGAGCTAACTTTGGTTATGTTTTTGATGGATGTGATATTAAAGGTGAATATGATGAAAATAATACTTTAATAACTCCTGTAGGTACAATAAGTTTAGCTAGACCTTGGGGTAAAGATTCTAAGATTTCTTATGTGAATTGTACTATGGATAGTGCTATTTCTAAAAAGTCATATGGAGATACAACTGATAATAAAAATCCTAGATTTGATCAAATGAGTGGTAATTTACCTAATAATGCATCATTTGCTGAATATAATAATAGTGGTGAAGGTGCAATTACTAGTAAAGTAATAGGTGGAACAATATTAACTGAAATAGAATATAATGCTTTAATGGAAAAAGTATATGCTATATTTCCTAGTGTTGAATAATTAATATGATTTAGTACTAAGTTGTTAGGTTAACCTAACAACTTTTAAAATTTAATGTTAAAATAATAAAGAACAGGAGAAATAAATATGTTAAAAAATATTTCTAAAAAAGAAGTCTTAGTTTTAAAAAATGAAGTTAATTATCAAAAAGGACAAGTAATTTCTAAAACATTATTTCAAAATAATCATTTAAGTATTACTTTATTTTCTTTTGATAAAGGAGAAGAAATATCATCTCATACAGCAGGTGGAGATGCTTTTGTAACTTGTATAGATGGTAAAGGTAGAATTACTATTGATGATCAAGATTATATTTTAGAAGAAGGTAATAGTATTGTTATGCCTAAAGGACATCCTCACGCTGTTAAAGGTGAAGAACAATTTAAGATGCTTTTAGTTGTAGAATTTGATGATTAATTAGATGAGAAGATTCTTTGCAGATATTAATAATAATCAAGTAATCTTTTCTAAAGATACATTATCACACATTAAAGTTATTAGACTTAATAAAGGTGAAAATATTGAAGTATGTTATTTAGGAGATGTTTATATTTGTCAAGTTACAAATATAAATCCTTTTGACGTGAAAATAATTGAAAAAGTGAGTGATCAAAATAATAGAGAACTAGGTTCTAATTTAGTTTTATTTTGCCCACTTTTAAAGCGTGATAATTTTGAATTGGTATTACAAAAAAGCGTTGAATTAGGTGTTAAACATATTGTCCCTTATATTTCTTCTAGAGTTATTAAAAGAGTATCAAAGCAGGAATTTGAGCAAAAAAGAGAGAGATTTGAAAAAATTATATTAAATGCTAGCGAGCAATCAAATAGATCTTATATTCCTAAGTTAGATAGACTATATGATTTAGAAGAATTAGTAGATTTATATAAAGATTCATCTAATAAATTTATAGCTTATGAAGATGTATCTATTAAAGGTGATTTAATTAATTTAAATGACAATATTAATGATGTAGTAGTTATTATTGGACCTGAAGGTGGATTTTCAAGTAAAGAAGTAGAATTATTTATATCAAATAATTTTAATGTTGTAAGTTTAGGTAAAAGAATTTTAAGAGCTGAAACAGCTTGTATTTATTCATTAAGTGTTATTAGTTATTTGATTGAAAAAAAGAAATAGAAAAGGTATTATTTATCTATGCTTAATAAGTTATATGTAGTTTTTAATAAATCAGAGAAAATTGAGAAATATTTAACTAGTTATACTAGTTTATTAATACAATTTATATTTTTCTTTTTAGCTTGGTATTTTAATAATAGAGGTTTTGTATATTTTGCTTTGCCTACTATTGTTTTAATTACCTGTTTATTCTCATATAATAGTACTTATTTATGTCATTTATTAGTATTCGATATGATTTCATATAGACAGTTACCTGCTTCTATGAATGGTGATTTACCTTTTTCAATACTGTTTGATATAGTGGTTATTATCTTAGGTTTTGTTATTATGTATATAAAAAGGCTAGTATTAGAAAAGAAATTTAATTTCAGCTTTGGATGTATGGGAATTTCTTTAACTTTTTTAGCTTTTATTTGTTTGTTATCTTCTGTTATTAATCATTTTACTTATAATACAAATTATTCTAGTTTAGGTTTTTTAATTAGTGGGTTATTTGTAGGATTGGTAATAGTCTATTTATTAATGGTTAATACTTCTTTAAGAGATAATAATGATTTTATAAATAAAATTATGTATTTTTTCTTTATTGGAATTATTGTCCAAATGTTGACTATAAATATTATTAAAGGTATAGGAATAAAATTTATTACAGGAAGTAATGAAAAAGTTGGAGAAGAATACGCTTGGGTAATGATGGATCTAGGATGGTCTATTTCAAGAAATATAACGACAATTGGTTTAGAAATATGCATGCCATTTGTACTTGCTATATTTAATAAGGATAAGAAAAGAGTAGATTGTTTAGTACTATTTATAATAGGATTAATATTTACTATATTTAGTTGGTGTAGAGGAAGTTTACTTACTATAATAGCGTTATTATTTATGTATTGCTTTATTGTTGTATATAATCAAAAAAGCTTTAAATCTACTATTAAAAAAGGATTATTAATTTATTCAGGAATTGTTGCTATTGGTTTAATTGTTATGTTAACTGTTCCTAAATTTAAAGCAGTAATAGATAATACTTTATCTACTTTAGGTGATTCATCTGGAAGAGATAGATTATGGGAAACATCAATATCTTATTATTCAAGATCACCTATTATTGGTTCTTCATTTTCTTGCTTATATGATTTAGGTGATGTATTTAATGGTATATTTAATGGAACTGGTTCTATGTTTTGTTTAGCTCATAATACATTTGTTAATTTATTAGCTGTAGCAGGTGTACTAGGAGTTATTGGTTATTTACTAAATATATTTGAGACAATATTTTCAAGTGTTTTATATCCTAAAAAGGAATTAGTATTACCTTTAGTTACATTTGTATTAATAGGTTTAGTTCATGGTATAGTTGATAATACTTTCTTCTCTTTAGCTTATTTTATCCCACTTATGGTCTTGTTCTCTAGAAAAGAAGAAATAAATGTATATGATTTATATATGCTTAAAAAAGGAAATAAAAAGGGGCTGTTGAAAAACCTAGACAATAAATAGGTTGGACAACAGTCCTTTTTAATG
>CAVFIT010000123.1:0-4794 GCA_963622735.1 Phocaeicola dorei
ATTCAATATCATTTGAAAACAAAACTTCACTCATCTTTTTAGCTTCATCTGCAGCTTTTTCTCCATGAATTGTTTTTGTTACTTCATATGCTAAAGCTTTTTGACCAATTCTTTCACCTAAATGCTCAAGATGTTCTTTTTCAATTTTTAATATTTCTTCTTTAGTTAAGAAAGTAAATACTTTCAAATATCTAATTGCGTCATCATCATTTTGATTAATTAAAAATTGATAAAGTTTATATGGAGAAGTTAAATTTGGATCTAAAAATAAAGCTCCTTCTTCACTTTTACCAAACTTTTTGCCATCACTTCTAGTAATTAAGTGATTAACCATACATTCAACTTCAGCATCGTTTCCTTCAATTTTTCTAATAAGGTCTAAACCTGTAGTTAAATTACCCCATTGATCACTTCCACCAACTTGTAAACGGCATCCATAATTTTTATATAAATAATGGAAATCAATTGATTGAAGGGTCATATATGAAAATTCACCAAGTGAAATTCCATTTTCTAATCTACTTGCAACAATATCTTTACTTAACATATATGAGACGTTAAATAATTTAGCGTAGTCTCTAAGATAATCTAATAATGATAATTTGCTTAACCATTCATAGTTATTTAAAATAATACCTTTATCAGGATCATCTAAATCTAAATATTTACTTAATTGAGCTTTAATTGAATTCGTATTTTCGCGAACTTTCTCAAGTGTTTGTAAATTTCTTTCTTTACTTTTTCCACTAGGATCACCAATCATTCCAGTAGCTCCTCCAACTACTGCAATAATCTTATGACCAGCTTTTTGAAATCTCATTAAAGTAGATATCATTAAAAAATTACCTAAATGCATACTAGATGCACTTGGATCAAATCCACAATAAATAGTTTGCTTTGTGCTTAATAATTCTTTTACTTTTTCTTCATTGGAGTAACTTTTAATTAAACCTCTCCAATTTAAATCATCTATAATATTTTCCATAAATTAATCCCTATATTTAATGTAAGTTTGTCTTCCATTTTCTGCTTCTTGAACAATTGCAATTATTTCATTTTTATTTACAATTGCTTCGTTGCCATCTTCAAAACTTACTTTTATATCATTTTCATCCACTTTATCTATATATATACCAATTTGATATTTTTGATTATTTAATCTTAACTTATCACCCTTATGTAAACCATAATTTACAATTGATGTAACTGGAATTCCTAATTGTTTATATCCTTGTAATGAACGTAATTCAATTACAAATAAGCCTAAAATAGGTATTCCTCCAGCTTCCACAACCAAATCAATCATAGCTTTAGCGCTTCCTCCAGTAGCAATTAAATCATCTAAGATAATTACTCTATCACCTGGTTTAATCGAATCCTTTGGTATTTCAATTGTGTTTTCACCATATTCTAATTTATAAGATTTACGATAACCTACAAGTGGTAATTTACCCGCTTTTCTAGCAAGAATTAAACCTTTATTATTCATTGAACATAAAGGCGCTGCAAATATAAATCCTCTTGATTCTGCTGCAATAATCTTATCCCAATTATCAAAACTTGGTAATTCTTTATTTAAATCCATTATAACTTGATGGAATGCATCACCATTTGCAAGTAATGGAGTAATATCTCTGAATTTAATACCCTTAATTGGATAATCTACTATTGTTCTAATATACTTATCATATAAATCCATAAAATCACCTCAACTTTATAATTATAGAAGAAAAATAATTCAATTTAAACAAAAGAATTAAAATAAAGTAGACTCGTTTTTAATATATTTTGCGTTAAACTTAAAGTTCTTTTCTTCTAAACGATTATTTATCAAATCCATAAGCATATACATGCTAGTTTTACCTACTTCAATCATATCAATATAGAAATTAGAAATAGAAGGTCTAATAATATGAGAATATTTTGTACCAATCATTGAAACAACTTCTACATCATTAGGAACACTTAACCCACTATCAGTTGCAGCATTAAGTACTGCCGCTGCAATAGAATCTCTATATGCTACAACGTATGCTTTTTTGGTTTTTTTGAATCTTTCCATAAAATCACTATACGTTTTTTGATAACTATCATCGCAATTTACAATCTCATAATCTCTATCATTGTCTAAATGAGTTTGGATGAAAACATTTTCAATTCTAGATAATAATCTACCAGCATTATGAACATGTAAAAAGGTCATCTTTTTATCGCCTTTAGAGAAATAATCGAGCATTATTTTCTTAAGTAATTTTTCATATTCAAAATTGATTGATCCTATCTTATCACCGGTTATTTTATTATTAATTGAGATAACAGGAACATTATATGTATTGAATCCATTAATGTCTTCTTCATTTAATTCATCATCAAATACAATTACTCCATCTACATGTGAAGTAATAACTTTTTCAATGCAATTCAAGGCATCGTGTCTTGAATGACTTGTATTATATAAAGATACTGAAAATCCATTAGTTTTACACACTTCACAAATTCCTGCTAAAAGATTTGATAAATAAACATAATTAGCACTAGGAATAATAACTCCAATATTAGTAGTTTTATTGGTTGCGAGTGCTTGAGCTAATCCACTAGGCTTATATCCAAGTTTTTTGATAACATTTAATACTTTATTTTTTGTATCCTCTTTAACAGAGCTTGCGTTATTAATAACTCTAGACACTGTTGCAAGAGAAACTCCGCTAGCTTTAGCGACTTCATAAATAGTAACCCTTTCTTTTAAATCATCCATAAATTACCTCAAATGAAAAACTTATTGTAAATTTTTTCATTTTTATTATAGAAAATTTACATTTTTAATGCAATTTTGTCAAATAATCTTTACACAATATTAAGATAGAATAATATTTATGAGCAAGAATTTGAATATATGATAAAATAATAAATATGAAAAATTATACAATATTACAAGTAAATGAAAGAGTAAATTTAGCAAAAAAAGCTGGTAAAGACGTCATTAATGGTAGTATAGGAATGTTATTTAATGATGATCACGAGCTAGTAACTTTTGAAGAAATAAATGAATATCTTAAAAATAATTTTCAAAAATATTTATCATATGCCAATAATAATGATTCTAAACCATTTATCGATGGAGTTATCAAATGGATTTTTGAAGATAAAGAACAAGAGTTATATAAAAAATATAATGTACATTCTTCTGTAACAATTGGAGGTACAGATGCTTTATTTAATGCTTTTAAACTTACTAATAAAAATATAATTTTATGTCCTTCGCCTTTTTGGCCAAATTATCAAAATATCGCAGATCAAGCTGGCGCAGAATTTATTTATTTTGATGCGTTTGACGAAAATAGAAATTTTAATTTCAGCGAAATGGATAATCTTATTAAAAATTCATCACGTAATATATCATTATTAATCAATGATCCTTGTAATAATCCTACTGGTTATAATTTTACGGACGAAGATTACAAAAAATTATTTAATATAATCGATAAATATCAAAATAAAGTTACATTAATTTTAGATATTGCATATTTAGATTATTCAATAAATAGAAATTTAATAATCGATTTTATATTAAATAATGATATTAAAAATGATGTTATGCTTATTTTTAGTGCATCAAAATCTTTTGGATTTTATGGATTAAGACTAGGTGAACTTATAATTATTTCTAAAAATGATATCAAGGAATACGCTAAAGAATTAGCAATCATCATTAGAGGTACCGTATCAAACGCAAATAATGTAGCACTTTCAACTTTAGGTTTATTTTTTAATGATGAAAAGAATTCTAAAATAGTAAAAGAAAAAATTAAAGACGAAGCTATTAGAATAAATAAAATAGGAAATAAATTAATTAAACTATTAGAAAAAAAGAATATTGAATATTATCCATTTCAAAGTGGATTTTATATGGTTATAAAAGTAAAAAATGCTCCTGAATATTTAGAATATTTAGAAAGCAAAGATACATATTTTACAATTATTAATCAAAATTCTATAAGAATTGCATTATGCAGTTTATCTTCAAATGATATAGATAAATTAGAAAATATTTTATAAATAAAAAGATGCTTCTTAATGAGCATCTTTTTAAAAATTCTTGATCAATTAAATAAATATTTTATTATTTTACTGTAGCTTTGAAGTCAATCTTTACATAACCAAGTTCTGCTGCTACATCAATTTCCTCGTTTTGATTCCAACTAGTATCTGCACTAAGATCAATACCAAACAAAGTCGAAACAAGGCCTATGTAACCATCTGAATCTGTGAAACTATCATATGTTCCACCATCTGTGCTGGTACCCCATTTAAGACCTGGAAGTGTAATTGCTTGTCCACTAACCCAGGTTCTATCAGTTGTTGTACGATAAGATGGTTTGTCTTCATCGCTTTCATCTACCCAAGTACTAGCATTATTTTCTGTAAATTCAACATAATTAGCAAGCATGCCTTTAAGAGTAACAGTGTAAGTATAGGTTACAGTTTCATTACCAGTAGCTAAACTGGATGGAACATTATGAGTTGCAACTAAGTTTACATTTTCATCTTTTTGTCTAAAAGAAACAGAACCTTTATCTAAATAAAGATAATAATTGTCAGCTCCTTCAACTGTAATAGTTCCAGCACTTGCATAGCTAGCAACCTTAACGCCAATATTTGCGCTAGCAGTTGCAGTTCCAGCATATACCCATGCTGCACTAGCTGTACCAACAAGTGCTAAGCATGCAGAAGCAGTTAACATTTTAATTTTTGATTTTTTCATTTACTTTCTCCCTTTTAATGTTAACAAAATAC
>CAVFIT010000124.1:0-4438 GCA_963622735.1 Phocaeicola dorei
AAGTTACTGGTTTATTGTTATTTCTATATACCAAATTTCCTTTATTTAATTTTAAATTATGAACAGATGAAAAATGAGAATTATAATTACTAATTATATTCTTTTTAATTTGATCATTAATTAAATCTTGGTTTTGATTATTATCATCATTTTGATCTGTATTTGTGTTTGTATTTTTATTATCATCAGTAGTTGTATTAGTTGTTGTATCAGTTTTTGGGTCATTAAAATTTGTTGCATAATCAAATGCAAAGAAAGATACAAAAACTGCTGATAAAGCAAATATATATTTTAAATTCTTCATTGAATTTATACCTCTAACAATAAAATTAAGGGTTTAACCCTTGCCATAATTTTAAAGCATATATTTTTAATAGTCAAATAGAAAATGTATTGATTTTATCATATTTTTTCAATTTTTAGTTTTCAATACTAGATGTGGTAGTATTTCAAATATACAATATAGATGTTTAACTAAATAAAAATTAATGTTAAATAATTCAAAACTAAATAAAAAGTCATTTATCCTAGAGAGAATAAATGACTAAATATTAGAAATTATGTGAACTGTAATAAGTATTTGTTCTATTTTCGTTATTATAACTAACTGAATATTTTGAATAAATTTTAAATGATACAGGGAATGTATATTCTACAATGATTTCAGGACATGTAATATCGGTTACATATCTTTCTTCATTATTTGTATATGCTTCACTAGATTTAAAATTATCAATTATTGAATCATATCTATCCATAATATTACTTGTATTTGATGAAGTAAGAGTAAATGTAGAAGTATTTAATGATACTGTTAAATTTAATGCAATATCACCATAATTTAAATCAAAATTAATTAATGCAACATCAGTATTGCTTTGACCTAAAGTAATAGTCATACCAGTACTTGTTTGTTCAAATGCTAATTTAATATTACTATTGATAGATAATGTTGCTAAATCTCCAATTTTTAATTCCGAAATACCAAGTAATTTTGTTAAATCTGCTTCAAAGTATCCACTAATAAAACCAGTATCTTTAGATTTATTAACTTCAATATCCCAACCATTTAAATAATCGATTTCAAATTTAGTAGAATCATTAGAATCTGATCCTTCTTTAGTTGTTGTTTCATCTTTAATCATCATATCAAATATAGTTGAAAGCATAACATCTTTGAAATCTAAGTCTAAATCAACAACTGAATAATTAGTACTAATGTTGTCTACTAAAATATTAGATAAATCTAATAAATAATAAAGAATACGTGGGACATCTCCAGATTTTGTAACAGTTGGAGTGCCATTTTCATCATTTTCAGTAACTTTGACATGGACTTTTCCAAGCATTGTTTCTTTTTTCATAAATGATGTTGTATTTTTAGTATTACTATATTCATTAATATAAATAAGATCACCACCATCAGCTTGTTCGATTAAGAATTCAATAGCGTTATTAGTATCACCATCCTTATTTATAGATAAATAAGATTTAATTTTTGATGGTTTATTATCATTATCTTTAACAAATTCTAAATTTAAAGTGAATTTTAACGCATTGATTGGTTGAATTTTATTTAAATTATCATCAATATTTAATGGTTTCACTTTGAAATTAATTGTATCCTTAATACCAAATGTACCACTTAATGATTGATATTTCTTATTTGTAGTAGTTACTCCAAGTTCAATAAGGTTAGCTAAATATTGCATATCAATATAGGTAACTTTTCCAGTTGATACACTTTGGAAAGTAGAAGGAATAATATCTTTTGATATTTTTTTAGCAGATGTTCCAATTGTAGAATCTGCATTAATAATAGTTTCTGCAATATTAAGACTTAATTTTAAATCACCACTATTATCAGTAACATCTACACTTTTAATAGTAATAATCTTTTTACCTTCTGCATCTTTTTCAGTCTCTAAATTAAGTTTAATATTAAATACTTTATCTTTTAAGGTTTCATCTTTAGTTATTTTAGATAAATCTAAGTTAATATCTAAAGAAGTATCAGATGAATCTAAGAAATTTAATAATTTCATTAAAGTAGAAATACTAATGATATTTGAATCTAATAATTGATCTAAGAAGCTCTTATCTTTGGTATTAACTGCTTCTACAATTTTTTTAGTAAGACTTTGAATTGTGATTGCAGTATTATACGCAACAAGTACATTTGAAACTTCAATCTTACTAACTGCTTCAATAGCGTTTACTAATGTTTGGTTACTTGAATGAGCGTATAATGTAGAATTTCTAGAAGCACTATGTTCTGAAGATCCATATTTTAATCCTAATGCTACTTGAGTACCTTTATATAATCTAGTTTTATCGTATACTAAATTATTTAATTTTGAATCTGCACTATCTTTATCACTATAAACTAATGATAAATCAACTCCTGTAACATCATTTAATCCAGTTTTATTATTAAAATTAAATGGAATATTTAATTCAAAATATTTTTCATCTAATTTTAAAGTTTCATCAAAATGGAGGATTGTAGATAAATTACCTTTAAATGATAAGTCTTTATATGCAAAATCAATATTGATTAAGTTAGAAATAGAAGATGATTTTAATGAATATTTGTTATATGCATCAATAACATCAGAGATTCTTTCTAAAACTTCATTTAAATCTTTGCTCTTAGCAGTTTCTCCTTCTACATTATCCCAATCTTTTTTAATAGTCTCATCATCAAGCATATTTTTCTCATCATAAGAATTTAATCCTAAAGATGTATTTGAGACTTTGTTTTCAGATCCACCAATATTAATGTCAGAAACTCCTAAAGATACAAGATTACCAGTATCTTTTGCAAGGGTAAGAGTAATTGAAGTATTTTTGCTATAACCAATGGCTTCACTAATAACTTTATCAGCATTAATTAATTCTGTTATTTTTAAAGTAACACTAACTGATTTATCTTCAATTTTTAAATCAACGTATTTACCTAATTCAGTAAATTTACCATTTTTAACTTCGTTTTTAATAGTAAGGAATACTGAACTTGTTCCAATGTTTTTAACTAATTTAGTAATTCCATCAATTTCTTTTTTAATTAAATCAAATCCTTTATTAGTACTTGCCATTGTTCCACTTAATTTTTGAGCAGAACTGATTAATGTTTTTAAAGAACTATTTTCTAATGTGTACTTACTTTCTGTGCCTTCATCTTCTAAAAGAATGTAGAATTTCTTATTCTTGTAATTTAACTTCTTAATTGTTAAAGCAAATGAACTATTTGAAGATTCTAATGTATTTTGTAAGAATAATGAATTAACAAGACTTGAAGTAGTAGTTTGTTCATCACTAATATTATTGAAATTAATATTTAAATCGGTTAAAGCAGCACTAATATTATCAAGACTAATATTATTAATAGATTTACCTAAATTTAAATCATATTTAGTAGAAAGTCCTAAGATTTTACTACTATTTTTATCAAGAATTGAAGTAGTGAAATTACCACCCAATTTCATCTCGTTAATAATAAAGATTACTTTTTTATAGTAAGGAAGTAATGAATCATAAATTGGATAAGATTCATCATTAAATGAGAATTTATTTGAAGAAAGCTTATTGATATCAAATTTAACGTTCATTACGTTACTTGAATTAGTTTTAAAATCTTTAATAGATATTGATTTTAAAGAAGTATTAAGTAATTCTAATTCAAATCTAATATCAAAAGAACTTGTAAATCCAAATGCTTTTGAATTAATTTTAAATGTTTTTAAGTTAGTAGATTCTTTTAAATCTTTAATATCACTAGAAGTTAAATCTAAATTAATGATATTTTGGAAGATATTTGTATTGATTAATGCATTAAGAGGAGTACTAAATGAAACATCAAATTCTGAGTTAGTAGACATGAGTCCACTAGTAGCACTTACTAAATCACTAGATGCACTATCAATTAAATTACCTTTTTCTTTACCATTAAAGATATTAAAATAAATATTTTCATCTTTAAAAGTAGAAGTAATTTCATTTTGGAGAGTGTTATTAATGTATTCATTAACATTTAATGATAAAGAATCATTTGAATTTGTAATAAACCCATTATATTTTAAATTATTTGATAAGGATGATTTAATTTCTGCACTATAAGAAATATCAAAATCATTATCGTTAAATAATCCTTTAAATGTTGATACAAAATCTTCACTATTACTTACTGCCTTTGATGAAGATAATGATGAATCTAATTCATTAAAATATAATGAATATGTTAAATCACTATTATTATTTGAGATAACACTAACAAGGTTATAGTTTTGATCTACAGTAACTACGATATCATCATTAATAAATGAATATCCACTTAATGAAGAATAAACTTTATAACTAGATTCATTAATATTTAAGAAAGTATCAAAGATAGTAGAGAACTTGGAGTTTAAATTGATTACAGGGTATTTAGAATCTT
>CAVFIT010000125.1:0-4419 GCA_963622735.1 Phocaeicola dorei
TTATTATTGTATATAATATGTAGGAGTGATTATATGAAAAAAGTCAAAATGATGAAAAAATACGCTACATTAATTGCTACAGTTGGAATTAATGCTAACTCTAAACAAGATGTAGTTATTCAAGCCCCAGTAGAAGCATATAAATTTGTAAGATATTTAACCATGGCTTTATATGCTAATAAAGCAAGACATGTTGAAGTAGAATATGTAGATTCTACAATTACAAAACAACAATTAATGAATGATTCTATTTCTAAATTATCTAAACTTCCTGAATGGGTAATTAGTAAAGAAAAATATAGAGTTGAAAATAATTGTTCTAAAATTACATTAGTTGGTGATGATCCATGCGTATTTAAAAATGTAAATTCAACTAAATTACAAGCTAGACAAAAAACTATGATTGAAAATCTAACTCCTATTAAAAAAGATTATCATACTAATAGACTAGCTTGGTGTATAGCAGCTGTTGCTACTCCTAATTGGGCTAAACGTATTTTCCCTGACTTATCTCCTACTCAAGGAATGATTAAGTTATGGGATTATATTTATCAAGCATGTAGAATTGATGAAGATTCTGATCCAGAAGAAAATTGGAATAAACATATTCAACAAATGGATGAACATGCTAAAAAATTAAACGAATATCAATTTTCTAAATTACATTATACAAATTCAAAAGGTACAGACTTATATGTAGGTTTAGTTAAAAACCACATCTGGGAATCTGCTAGAGGAGTTCAAGGATATAATGGAATGTATTTTGTCCCTAATATTCCTACAGAAGAAGTATTTACAATGCCAGATAGAAATAGAGTTGATGGTGTTGTTTATTCTTCTAAACCTTTATCACATAATGGTGTGTTAATTGAAGATTTCATGGTTAAATTTAAAAATGGACGTGTAATTAATTATTCTGCTAAAGAAAACATAGAACAGTTAAAATCTATAATAGAATTTGATGAAGGTAGTCATTATTTAGGTGAGGCTGCTTTAGTAAGTTATAACTCACCTATCTCTTTGCAAAACGTTATTTATCAAGAAACTTTGTTTGATGAAAACGCCTCTTGTCATTTAGCCTTTGGTCAATCATATAACGAAACTATTCAAGATGGTTTAAAATTAAGTGAAGAAGAATTAATTAATAAAGGCGCTAATCAATCTAATATGCATGTAGATTTTATGATTGGTACTGCTGATTTAAATATCGATGGTATTAAAGAAGATGGAACTATAGTTAGTATATTTAGAAATGGAAACTTTGTTTTCTAGAAAGGATAATAAATATGTGTAAAATCGCTGTAGATATGGAAGGCTCTGATTATGGAGCAACAAACTTTATTCAAGGTATTAAAGAATATTTAAAAGAAGATAATAAAACTATATTTGTTCTTTTTGGAAGAAAAGAAAACCTTAAAGAATTAGAAAACAATCCTCAAATTGAAATAGTAGATTGTCCTGATATTGTTCCTATGGAAACAGATGTTTTAAAATTTTTAAGAATGAAAAATTCATCGATGTATAAAGCGATTGAATCAGTTAAAAACGGTTATTGTCAAGGTTTAATAACTGCTGGTTCTACTGCAGGTTTTTTAACTGGTAATACTTTAATGCTTAAAAATGTAGAAGGGGTTAAAAGAGCTGGATTTTGCTCACCTTTTCCTACTGCAGTTAAAGGTAAATCAACTTGTATTTTAGATATTGGAGCTTCTAATATTAATTCTAGCGATGAATTAGTTTGCTTTTCTAAGTTAGGTAAAATCTATTCTGAATTAATTTTAGAAACTAAAAATCCTACTATAAGTCTTCTTTCTAATGGAACTGAAGAAGGAAAAGGATTAGAAGAATCTAAGCAAGCTTATAAAATTTTAAAAGAAGATAAATCAATTAACTTTATTGGAAATGTAGAAGCTAGAGATGCTTTAGATGGTAATCATGATGTAATTGTAACTTCTGGTTACCCAGGAAATATTTTCTTAAAAGCCACAGAAGGTACTGCTTTAATGATGAATGGAATGATTAAAAAAGCATTTAAAAGAAACCTCATTTCTAAAATAGGTTATTTATTTGCTAAAAAAGGCTTTGTTGAAATGAAACAAACAATGGACTATAGAAAAACAGGTGGCGCTATATTACTTGGTATTAATGGTGTTGCTGTTAAAACTCATGGTAATTCAGATGCTAGATTCATCTATTATTCAATAAAATTAGCAAAGAAAATGATCGATGTTAAAATAGTTGATCAAATCAAAGAAGAATTCGGTAAATAATTATGGCAAAAGATATAAAATTATTATTAGAAAGTCTAAATATCGAATATAAAAACATCGAACTTTATAAAGCCGCTTTCACCCATGTTTCTTATAGAAATGAACACAAAAGTACATGTTTTTCTGACTATGATAGATTAGAATTTATTGGAGATGGAGTATTAGATTTATTAATCGCCGACTTAGTTTATCATCGCTATCCAGAAATGCATTCAGGTGAATTATCTAAATGCCGTTCTTCTTTAGTAATGGGAACAACTTTATCTTCTTTTGCGACTAAATTAGGATTTGATGAATATGTCTTACTTTCTAAAGGTGAAGAAAAAAATGAAAAGATAAATCCTAAAATATTAGAAGATATATTTGAAGCATTTATAGGAGCATATTATTTAGATAACAATAATGATTTTAATAAAGTAAAAAACTTTGTATTTTCTTTCTTTACTGGAATTGTAGATAATTATCAAAAACTAGAAGAATTTGATTATAAATCTAAATTACAAGAAACATTACAAGCATCAGGTAAAGGTGATATTAGTTATGTAGTTGTAAAAGAAGAAGGTACAGCTCAAAATAAACATTTTGAAATAGAAGTAAGATGTAGTGGACTAACTTTAGGCCTAGGTAAAGGCTCATCAAAGAAAAAAGCTGAACAAGATGCTGCTAAAAATGCTTTAGATAAGAAGGTGTAAATATGGGATTAATGAATTTTTTAAAAAATAAATTTTCAAAAAAACAAGAAGAAGACATAAATCAAAATAAAGTCTTAAATCAGGAAGTACAAAAACCTGTAGAAGATAAAAAATCTATTTCCCCTATTTTAGATGAAGAAATTAAACAGGAAGATAAAAAAACTGCATCTATAGAACCTAAAATAGATGAACAAAAAAATACTAATACAAAATTAGAAGAAGATAAGCAATCAAAAGAAACTGATAAAGTAGTTGAAAATACTACAAAATCTACTAAAGAGGACAATGTAGAAATTAAAACCCCTTTATCAACTTATCAAAAACAAGAAATCGGTATTCAAAATAAAGATGAACAAACAAGAGCCTATGTTAGAGGACTTAGAAAATCTAATAAAGGTTTTATGTCAAAATTAAAATCTTTAGTAAATGTATTTCATAAAGTAAATGACGAATATTTTGACGAATTAGAACAGATTCTTATTGAAGCTGATGTTGGAGTAGAACTATCTTTAGATTTAATTGATAAGACTAGAAAAATCGCTAAGACTAATAAGATTGATGATCCTAAACAAATCAACGAATTATTAATCGATGAGATGTTTGAAAGTTATCAAAAAGAAGGTCAAACATTAAAAAAAGATGTTGAATTTAAAAATGATGGCCCTACAGTATTATTAGTTATTGGAGTTAATGGTGTAGGTAAAACTACTACTATTGCTAAACTTGCATCTAGATATAAAAAACAAGGTAAAAAGATTTTACTTGTAGCAGGTGACACATTTAGAGCTGGAGCAGTAGAACAACTTATTGTCTGGTCAAAAAGAATTGGAATTGATATTTTAACTGGGGCAGAAGGTGCAGATCCTTCTAGCTTATGTTATCAAGGTTTACAAAAAGCAAAAGCTGAAAACTATGATTTAGTAATTGTAGATACAGCTGGTAGATTACAAAATAAAGTCAATTTGATGAATGAATTATCAAAAATGAAAAGAGTTATGGGTAAAATTATACCTGATGCACCTCATGAAACATTTTTAATAATAGACGCTAATACTGGTCAAAATGGTGTTGAACAAGCTAGAGTATTTAAAGAAGTCACTCCAATTACTGGTATTGTAATTACTAAAATGGATGGAACTTCAAAAGGCGGTATTATTTTAGCTATTAGAGATAAATTAGGTATTCCTGTAAGATTTATCGGTTTAGGTGAAGGAATAGATGATTTAAAAGAATTTGACTTAGATAGTTACTTATATGGTTTATTAATTGGGGACGAGGATGAATAGTAATCAACAAACTAGATTTCTAATCGGATTTTTAATTTCTATTACTGTTGGTTTTGTTTCAAGAATAATAATGTCTTTATTTATTCCTAATTATTATTTAATTTTATTAATAAGTTATATATTAGTAGCTTTTACTTTTTCTTTAATAGTTACACCTATTAAAAGAAAATA
>CAVFIT010000126.1:0-4052 GCA_963622735.1 Phocaeicola dorei
TTATACAAAGTTTCTGAAATAACTGGTTTTACAATAGTTGAATATGATTCGGTAATTTCAACTGTGTTTTTTACAAAAATTCTATATTTAAGATTATACCATGGACCGCTTGTATCGTAGTCCATGTTTCCAACTAAGTCTGAATCTCCTAGAGCAAGTTCTGCCATTTTTGCTACCATCGCTGTGAATGAACCAATGTCAGATGCTAAGGTTTGATTCGCAGTATATTTATTTCTTTTATTTTCTTTATATGAAATATAATTTTCTGGATTATATCCAGCATCTTTTAATTTATTATATAAAGAGTTGTAATAATCTAAATTACTTGAAGTATTAATTATTTGATTTTCTGATGTTGTTATATCTAATAATTTTTCAACATTAATTGTTTCGGAATAATAGTAAAAATAATCATTGTTAGTTTCGCCATTTTTTAATGAGACTAATTTATCACTTCTTTTTGAAACCTCATTGTTTATTGCATTAATAGCATCGTTTGCAGAATCATATGTTCCAATTAATTCGCCTTCTGATCTTTTATATTCTTGCTTTGTTTGGTTTTTAGTTGTACCAGCTAAATTATACATATTAGAATCATAAGTATAATTTTCTGGAGTAGTATCAACAGTTTCTGTTAGGTAATTTTGACTTCCTTGATTACCGTTTGATTTAAAAATATAAACAGTACCATCTTTAGCACCTGCAGTTTTACCAGGTTCGATAAAAAATTCAGTAAATTTATTTTTATATGTGTCTTCGACACTTGAACTTGAGTTATTTATAGCGACTTTTAAATAACCTTGAATTTTATAAACTGAATTTATATATGTATTTTTTTCTTCTTGAGATAATTCATCAAAATTACTTGGCTTACTATCTTTAAAAAGATTTAATTTAATATTGAAATATAAATTATTTAGAATTTTAGAGTCGAAATCTAGTCCTAAAAATGTAGCAGTATTACTAAAGTTTAAAGTTCCTTTAATGTTATAGTACTTTCTATTAGTGGTATAAATTCCAAGTTGTAATAAATTATAAACATTGGAAGCATCAATATAATTTATACTCTTAGTGCTTGATTCTTTAATAGGAACAAAGTTTGATAATACATCAAATTCTTTATTATATGTAGCATTTTTTTCACCTTCAAGGGAATTAGATTTAAGTGTAATCTTACATGATAAATCTTTGTTTTCTACACTCTTAGCATCAATAGATTCTAATGATACATTTTTGTCTGAGCCAGTACCTGTAACATCAAAATTTAAAGTAATATCAACATTAAATGCAGATAATTGATCTTTACTGCTTCCTTCTTTTTGTACTAAAGAACCTAAGTTAACTCTTGCAGTTAAAGTAGTTTTAGTAAAGTTTAATCCATTTAATAAATCCATTACGCCTTTTGTATCATTAATACCAAGTTTCTTTAAAATATCCATTGTATTAGTTTGTTCTTGATTTAAAACTTCTTTAACACTTTGAGCATAATTTTGAACAGTTCTAATAACTTCATAAGGCCATAAAGTATTACCTTCTCCAATTCCTGATAACGAATCTAACATTGAATTAACTGTATCATGGTCTGAATAAGCATATAATTTTGAATTATTTCTTGAATCACCACTACCATAATTTAAAGATAATCCAATTTGAGTACCAGCAGTTAATTTATTAGAATTATCTACTAAAGAAGTGAATTTACTCTTATCTTTATCTTGATCACTATAAATAAATTCTAAATTCATTCCAGCTAATGAATTAGCTTCTTTACTTGTACTTTCAAAAGATACTGGAATAGAACCTTCAATATATTTATCATCAATTTCTGATTTATCATTGAAATGGAATTTAGTAGATAAACTTCCTTTTAATGATTTATCTTGATATACAAAATCAATATCAATTAAACTTTGAAGAATTGAATTTTTAGCAATTGCTTTACTATAAATTTGAACAATATCATCAATTTTATCAACAACATCATCTAAACTCTTAGAGTTATTTGGATTTTCAGCAGTATTAACCCATTGAGTATTAATTTTATTATCATCAAGAATATTATCTTTTTGATAATCATTAAATCCAATACTTGTTTGGGTTGATTTGTTGTCTGTCTTCATTCCATCAAAAGTAATATCAGATATTTGTAAAGAAACAATTTTCTTTTCATTTTTTGATAAAGTTAATTTAATTTCTGAACATAATCCATATTCTGTAAGTGTACTTTCTCCAAGTAATGAATTTAAGTTAAATGTTGCTACAACAGAGTTATCAGTAATAGAAATTGTCATGTATTTAGGGATATTTGAGAAATTACATCCATTTTTAACATCATTGATGAGATTTTTAATGATTTCATTATCTTGGATTTTACTTGCTAATCCCTTAATTCTAGTAATTTCATTTTTAATTGCTTTAAATCCTTTAGTAGTTGAATTGTTTTGAGTATCACTAGTACCTGTTACTTTTTGAATAGAACTGATAAGTCCTTTAATTGATTCACTTTTTAAAGTGTATTTATTTGTAGCACCACTTTCTTCTAAAGTAATGTAGAAAGTTTTATTCTTATAATTTAAATTCTTAATATCTAAATTAAATGTATTTTTAGAACTTGGTGTTGTATCTTCTAAAAATAATGCAGTTGGAAGATTTGTTTCCTTGTTTTGATCAGTAGAGTCTGCAAAATTAATTTTTAAATTACTTAAAGCAGCATCTAAATTATCAAGACTAATATTATTAATATTCTTTCCTAAATTAACATCATAATGGGTAGATAATCCTAAAACAGTCTCTGAGTTATTATCAATAATTGAAGTAGTAAACTCTCCACCTGCTTGAATCTCATTAACAATAAAGATTACTTTTTTGTAGTAAGGAAGTAATGAGTTATAAACTGGATATGCTTCAGTATTAATTTTAAATGTGTTTGATTTAGAATTATTAATAGTAAATTCAATATCCATAACACTAGAGGATGTAGTTTTAAAATCTTTAATGGAGATTGATTTTAAAGAGTTATTAATTAATCCTAATTCAAATCTAATATCAAAATCACTAGTAAAGTTAAATGCTTTTGAATTAATTTTAAATGTTTTTAAATTATCTTCTTCTTTTAAATCTTTAATATATGATGAAGATAAATTTAAGTTTAAAATACTTTGGAAAGTAGATGTATTAAGTAATGCATTAAGTGGAGAGTTAAATGAATAATCAAATTCTGTATTAGTAGACATTAAACCACTTGTTGCACTTACTAAATCAGTAATCTCACTATCAATTAAATTACCCTTTTCTTTACCATTTGAGATATTAAAATAGATATTTTCATCTTTAAAAGTAGAAGTAATCTCATTTTGGAGATTGTTATTGATATATTCATTAACATTTAATGATAATGAATCATCTAAATATGATACATATCCATTATATTTTAAATCATTAGATGTAGATGATTTAATATGTGCATTATATGTTACATCAAACTCACTATCATTAAATAATCCTTTTAAGGTATTTGTAAAATCATTACTATCTTCTACAACTGCACTAGATGAAGAGGAAGATTCATCTAAATCTTTAAAGTTTAATGAAAGTGTTAATAAATCATTGTAATTAGATTTAATTTCTAATAAATCATAATTAGAATCTACTTTAATTGATGTATTAGAATTAGAAAATGTATATCCAGTAGAAGAACTAGAAACTTCATAATCATTACTATCTAACTTTAAGAATGAATTAAAGATAGTAGAATAATTAAAATCTAAATTAATAGTAGGATACTTAGTATCTTTAGTAGATGGGAATGATAAGATTCCACTTAATTCATTAGATGATGAAAATAAATAGACCTTATTATCATAAGTAATAGTACTATAATCAATAGATCCTGAATTAACTTGGAAAGATTCACTTGATGATTCATAAGTATAAGTTGCATCGATTACATAAGAATTTAATGCATTACTTGTAGTAGAATAGAATCCAGAAAAATCTAAAGTTACTGGTTTATTGTTATTTCTATATACCAAATTTCCTTTATTTAATTTTAA
>CAVFIT010000127.1:0-3724 GCA_963622735.1 Phocaeicola dorei
ATAGGTCGCCCTATGATTGGTCACATGCATTTATTTAATTGACATAATCAAAGGGAGGCATTAAGTGTTTTACTGAATTTTTTATGTTTAGTAAAATTAAAAAACAAAATATGGAGTTAAACCACGAAACTGCTTTACGTTTATGGAATAAGCAATTTGGCAAGGCTACAAAAGCAATTGATTTTACTGGAAGAGAAATTGCTAAAGGTGCTTATAATGATCGTAAAAGCAAATTTGGTTGGAATGTTGATCACGTTTTGCCACAGTCACAAGGTGGAAAAACTGCAGACTATAATTTAGTTTGTTGTCACATTTTAACTAATGATGAGAAGGCTAATAAATTTCCTGGATTTGTAGCCAATAACAAAAGATTTAATATCATTAAAGTGCAAAATCATTATGAATATAAAATGGTAAATAATGATTTTGATAAAGAAAAAGAAGACGCAGAGAATACAAATGGTGATAATATTAATTTTATGGATTCAGCTGCTGGTATTCAATTTTTCAAAGATTTGAAGAAAATTCAAAACGGATCAAGATTTGTTGGAACGATTCTTATTAGGGTTAAAGGCGTTAAGAATAATGCTGTTATCGATTTTATAGAACGTTTCTTTGATAAAGAAAATATTTCTTTTGAAAAATCTAATAATGGTTATTATTGGGGACCTAATGATGAGATAAGAATACTATTAAGGGACTATAATATGCCACTTAAAGAAGATGTTTCAACTTTATTAAACAAATGTGTTATTTTAAATACATATATGTCATATTATTTCTTACCAAAGAAATATGTTGATTCGTTTGAAATTATTTATAGAATAGATTGTTATAATGATAATGAATCTATGTATCAAAAGTCATATAATGTTAATTTATCAAATATTAATGGCAATCTTAATAATACTTTATTTATCAATGATCTTGTTGTTTTAAATACTGAAGCAAAAAATAAAGTTAAATTAGATTCCTATAATAACTATGTTAAATATGATTATATTTTTACAGAATTATCAAAAAATTTAAATAAGGAGGCAAGTAAGTAATAAACCTTAGTGTCTCTTGATGTGTTATAAAAATGTTATAAAGTTGTAGTATAATAATTCTATATGAAATAATTTTTCTAAAATTATTAATATATTTAATTAGATGATATATATAAACATTTTGAAGGGATGAGATAAAGTGAATGATAAAACTGTAGAGAGACTAAGGAAATTTAAGTTAGATAGAGATTGGGATCAATTTCACACTCCTTGTAATTTAGCTAAATCTATTTGCATAGAATCAAGTGAGTTACTTGAATGCTTTCAGTGGTCAGATGATTATGATTTAAATGATGTTAAAGAAGAATTAGCTGATGTTTTAATTTATTCAAGATATTTACTTGATAAATTAGAACTTGATGAAGATGAAATAGTAAATGCTAAAATAGATAAAAATGAAATGAAGTATCCAGTTGAAAAATCTAAAGGAAAGAGAGATAAATATACTAAACTATGATAATTTATAATAATACATTAGAACATTTTAAAGAACATGTAACACTTAATATGATACAAGAATTGCTGATAAAATCATTAAAGGAGAAAGGATTAAGCGGAGGTTCTCCTAGTGAAATTAATTCTTGGAATAATTCACTACATTTTATGAAAGATGTGCTAGATGATTCTTATTTTGATAGTGAATGTCAGGTTGCAATAGAATATAATATTCCACAAACATCAAAAAGAGTAGATTTTATGATTATGGGAAATAATGAAACAGCTGATCATGTTGTTATTGTTGAATTAAAACAATGGGCAAAGGTTGAAAAGGTTGATGATAATTGTGATCACTCAATTATGTCTGACTTAAAGAGTCATGAACCTGTTGCTCACCCATCATATCAAGCATATTCTTATAAGAGATTAATACTTGATTATTGTGATGATGAAACAGTAAATGAATCAACTCTTAAACCATGTGCTTATTTACATAATTTATCTGAAAATTATAGAAGTACTATTGAAGATGATCTTTATAAGGAATGGACAACAGAAGCACCAGTTTTCTTACAAAAAGATGTTTTGAAAATGAGGAATTTTATTAAACAATATATTCATTTGAAAGCAAACGATGGTTCACTTTTATATAAGATAGAAGAAGGAAGACTTAGACCAACTAAATCACTACAAGATTCACTTGATTCTATGCTATGTGGTAATGAAGAATTCTATATGATTGATGAACAAGTTGTTGCTTATGACAAAATCATGAAAGCAATCAATGAAGCTAGTGTCGATAATAAGAAGCATGTAATTATTATTACTGGAGGACCAGGAACCGGTAAATCAGTACTTGCAATTAACGTACTTGCTAGATGTATTATAGATTTAAAGTTAAATGCTTCATATATAACTAAAAATATGGCACCAAGAAAGTGTTACTCTAAATTACTAGCTAAGGGTAATGCAAAAAAGATGATTAGCTTAAGTAAAGCTATTCAGTCTCCATTTTGCTTACCAACTACTATAAATAATGGATTAGATGTTGGTATATTTGATGAGGCACATCGTATGCAAAAGAAACCTTATATGTATAAGGGTAATGATATGCTTGAAGATGCTATAAAAGCTTCTAAAGTTTCAGTATTTTTTGTTGATGACGATCAAAGAATAACTACAAAGGATATCTATACTGTTGATACTATAATAGCTTATGCTAAAAATGAAAATGCAGTTGTACATAAACCATATGAATTAGTGTCTCAATTTAGATGTGATGGTAGTGATGGTTATATTTCCTTTATTAATAATTTACTTGAAATTAAACAAACAGCTAACTTTAACTTTGAGTTTAATAAGTTAGATGTTAAAGTATTCGATGATGCTAATATTATGAGAGATGAATTAAGAAATCTAAATAATATTAATCATAAGACAAGAATGATTGCTGGATATTGTTATGATTGGAATGTTAAGAATAAAAGAGGAGAATGGGATATAATCTTACCTAATAATTTTAAGGCTAAATGGAATCTTGAAAATGATGATACTTGGGCTGTTAATGCTGATTCATTTGAAGAGGTGGGATGTATTCATACATGTCAAGGAATGGAATTTGAATATGTAGGAGTAATTATTGGTAAAGATTTATATTATAAAGATGGTCATGTATTAACTAATAGACATGCAATTTCTAAAGACGATAAATCTAGTGGTATAGGATTAAAGTCAACTAGTGATGAACTTGCTGATCAATTAATTAGAAGAACTTATAAAGTATTACTAACTAGAGGACTAAAAGGTTGTTATATTTATTGTGAAGATGATAATTTAAGAGAATATTTGATTAGTAAAATGACTAAAAGTATAGTACAATAGTATTAATATTATTAGTAATTATGGTGATAGGGTATGGATCAATAAAGAATAAAAAAAGAAATGCATGAATTAGAAGGTAAAATAAAATATCAATTTAAAGATATTAATTTACTTTCAAAAGCTATGGGTTCAATTAAAACAAGTAAATGCAAAAATGACTATATGAATGGTGCTTTAGCTACTGTTGGTGATTCAATAATTAAATTTGTTTTAGCTGATAAGTTTTATAAAGAAAATGATAATATTACTAAAAGTGTAATAACTGATAAAAAATCAAAATTAGAAAATAATTCAACGTTATCGAATCTAGTGAATAGAGAAGGTTGGATTGATTATGCATATAATGAATTTCATTT
>CAVFIT010000128.1:0-1884 GCA_963622735.1 Phocaeicola dorei
ATTTTATTCATTTAATTAAGAGAAATTTGTTTACCAATTATGAGGTTAACATACTAAATTTTAAACTAATCTTTGAGCTAGTGATAAGAATAATATTTTAAAATCATTATCATTTAAATCTCTTCTCAAGATATTTATTGCTAAATAATTACCTTTATCAACTTCTAATATCTTCTCATTTTGAAGTTCAATTAATAAAGCCATTAATCTCTTTGAATGAATTTTATCAATCGTATTATATTCTTTTAGTGAATTCAAATTAAATGTATCAATAACTTTGGTTTTAGCACCAGTTAAAACATCAACAATACATTTAGGATTAATATTATAATTTGCATACGTTTTCTTAGTTACTATAATAATTTTAAAAATATTTCTTACCAAGTCTTTTATAGGTAGACCACAATATACCATGTTTTCGACTAACATATCATTTGAACAAAAATTCAACGCAAACTCTTCTTTATTCTGAGTATATTTATCTATAGTTATGAGCTTAGACCTACATCCTGTTCCATCTTTTTTATAATTAGTACATCCAAGTAAGTATTGTGTCTTAGTTCCTTCCTTATTTTTAACTGGTTTAACAATTAAATATCCATCTTCACAATCTGGGCATTTAGATATAGACATCTTGCCGCCATGTAAATCATTAGTAACAAAGCCACAAATTTCAGGGTCATTTGAACATATATAAAGTTTATTTGCAAATTTAAAATTTGTGTTTTTTCTTACTTGTAGCGGATATCCACACACAGGACATTTTATTCTAAAATTAATATTATTACTTGGTGTTAAATTATTACCATTTAAAATAACATTAGTATACTTATCTTTAATTTCTAAAATAAATTTTGAAGGTTTATTTTGAGGTGTTATTATATATACTCTATTTTTAGTACGCGTCAAAGCTACATAGAATAATCTTCTTTCCTCAGCAAACTCGTAATTTTCATCATCTTTAATTACAAGTTTCATTACCGGGTCATCTTCGATTTTAGAAGGAAATCCTAAAACATCATCCTTACCATTTATAATAATTACATTATCATAACCTAAACCTTTAGATGAATGAGCAGTCATGCATTCTATTTTTAATTTTGGATATTTTTTAGCCCTAATTTTATTTCTATCATATATTTCAAATAAATCTTCTATTCTAGCTAAATTCTTACAATCAAATCCATATCTTCCAATTAATAACACACTCTTATTTTGACCAAATTCTGCTACTATCGAATCAAGAGACTTAATAATAGCTTCTCCTAATCTATAATAAGGACCTTTATCATTCAAATCATTTTTATCTTTATAGTTATCGTCATAACTCATTAAAATAATAGGATCAGTAATAGCCTTATTAGATTTTAAAGACTTTTCAATTTGTTGTTTGTTTTCCATTACAAATGATCCAGCAATATCAATTAATTCTTGAGAATTTCGATATGTTTTAGTGATTTTCAAAACATTTGCATATCCCATTTTTTCACTAAATTTGGTAAACAATTCGATCTTTGATCCACTAAATCTATAAATAGATTGCCAGTCATCTCCCACTGCGATGATTTTAGCATTACTAGCACGAGATAATTTTTCACACAAATCAAATCTTTGTAATGAAATATCTTGATATTCATCTACTAAAATATAATCATATGGAAGTAAATCTTGTGATGCAATTCTTTTATCAAGTAAATTAGCTGCATCATTAATCATATCTTCAAAATCAATCATGTTTTCATTTTTCAAACTTGATGTATATGCCAAATAACATTGGTAACATATTTCAATAAATAGTTTAGTTCTTTCATCTTTAATATTTATCTTCCATTCATCAAATTTCCAAGGGCCAAAGTTATTAACTTTAAATCTAGCTATAAAGGT
>CAVFIT010000128.1:1894-3716 GCA_963622735.1 Phocaeicola dorei
CTAGTTGAACAAATTTATTGAAATATTTATCTTCTGCATTACTTGCAATTTTTCGGTAAATTTCAACATTTGATTTAGTTTCAAGTTTTATTCCTTGGGATATTAATTTTTCTTTTAAATGAGTAATTATATCTCTATTATCATTATATTTTGAAAAAGTATATATTAACTTAGTTCCATGTTCTTTATGTAACAATATCTTATCATTAATATGCTTCTTATATGTTTCTAATTCTTCACTAGAGAATCTATTATTTTGGCCATCTTCAGAAATACCAAAATGCTCAAGATATATTTCCTTATCACCTTGCTTAATTAAAAAATCAGGACAATATGGTTTTATAGTATCTTTGAAACCATATCTATAAACCGGTTCATATACGTAATCTATTCCATTAATGTATAAAAAGTTTGCAATTCTACACTCATCAATAGATCTAACTCTCTCATCATTAATAGTCTTTTTATATCTTGTTTGAGTTTGTTGATATTTATTTAATGCTTCTTGTAAATCAGACTTAAGGGTAGAATTATTGTTTTGAGCAAATGTTTTAAATAATTGAGCAGTATTAGATTCATCAAAAGGCATATTAAGATAACTTGCAAAAAACAATAAAATTTTCTTTATAAAATACTCATCATCAAGTTTTGATGTTAAATAATTTTTAATAACATCAAACATATATCCGTTAGATACAATTTGACGTTTAACTTCATCTTCCTGTTTAATAATAGTATTACCAATAGAGTGAAAAGTAGAAATTTGAGCATTAATTTGTAATTTTTTAAATCTTTCTCTTAATTCTTCAGTAGCTTTTCTTGTAAAAGATACAATTAATATACTGCTAGGGTCAATTCCTTGCTTATCCACTAAATATTTAACTTTTGCTTCAATCGTTGTAGTTTTACCTGCTCCTGCTCCTGCAACAACCAAAGTATAATCTTCATCAGATAATACTACTCTTCTTTGTTCTTCATCTAGATTTATATTAGGATCATCATCTTCTAAAATCTTATTTAAATATTCTTTATCAGTTTCAAGATGTTTTTTAATAAACTCTTCATTATGATCTTTAACAATTTGTTCAACATCTTTATAAATATCTAAGAATTTATTAATCTTTTTAGAATCACAGCGTTCCTTCTTACACCAAGATTGTAAAACATTTTCATTTCTCATAAGCTCAAGTTTATCAAATGTAGTCTTAGTATTATTATAAAAACTTAAATATTCTTTTTTACTAATATACTTATCTAAAGAGAGTAAATTATTAAGTTCATTATTAAATGATTCTAATATTTTAAATTCGTGCGAATCATTTTTATATCCAAACAAAGCCATATAATCCAACTTTCCAATTTGTAACTATTTTATTCAATTATAGCATGAACTAACAAATAATAAAATCCTTGTATTGAGATTACCACTTAATAATATAATCTGTCTTATCGTAATCAGTGTCAGTATATTCAATTTTATAATTCCTTAAATAACTTCTAACTAATCCTACAAGTATATACTTATTGCAAGTTTTATTGAACCCAGGAATTTCTTCATATTCATTAAATTCTCTAGTATCAATTGATCCGTACTTATCTATAAAATAATTTAATTTATCTTTAAAAACTTGTAATTGATACTTTCTTAAATTTAATATACTTTTACTAATACATTTATCTACATCAATTTGAAGATATTCATTAGACATTAAAACCTGGAACTCTAAATAACTTATTAGATTAGAAACTCCATACATTTTAGCACAGCTTGAAAACGATTCAAAAGTTAAATATTCATGTATTTCAATAGATTTAATAAGTA
>CAVFIT010000129.1:0-1550 GCA_963622735.1 Phocaeicola dorei
GTAGCAGTTCTACTTGATGTGAACCATGCGACAGTTCCAGTAACACTAGCACCAACAGATAAAGCTAAGATAGCAGCTGCTGGAATTATAATTTTTGATTTTTTCATATATTTATTTCCTTTCAATAAATTAAAAATTAATAACATAATTTTCTATATATAAACAAAAATAACGCACAATTAAGTTCATTTATATATGTATTGATAGTACATTTAAGTGATATTTATCATTTATTTAAGACTCTTTTGATAAATGTTTAAATGCATTAATAGTATTTATGAATTATTCAAATAAGTCAAGATATATTTTTTTAAGTAGATGCATTTAAACATTTATAGAGTCTTAAATAATATAAATGAACTTAATTGATAAAATAAAAATCTAATATTATCTTTGCATGATATTAGCAAAGATAATATCTATATCACTAAGAGTTAAATCATTCTTTAATATAGTTATAGAATTATATTCTTCTTCATTGATACTTATTATCTTTTCATCTATCAATTCAAATATTAATATCCATAAAGCTTTTCTATATTTTTTATCTATAGTTTTATATGCATGTAACTTATTTAAATGTAATGTATTAATTATATTAGTATCTTCTCCTATTAATATATCTATTACAGTATTCGAGTTAATTCTAAAATTAGAATATTTCTTTTTAATAGTAAGCACTATATCGAAGATACGATTAATTAAATCTTTTGTAGGTACCCCACAAAAGATTCTATTATTTAAATTTTCATTCTTATCATTATATTTAACTATTAGCTTCTTTTTATCTTGAGTATATTCGTTTCTAGTTAATGTGTAGTTACAACCAGTACCATCTTTTTTATAGTTTGTACAACCTAAGAAATAACTATTGTGATTATTTATATTTTTTTCATCTTTAACTCTTTTAACAATTAAAAATCCATCTTCACATTGAGGACATTTAGATATCGACATTCTCCCACCATGAAGATCGTTAGTAACAAAGCCACATACTTCAGGATCATTAGAACAAATCCATAAAGTATTAGAATATTTAAAATTATTATTCTTTCTTCTTTGTAAAGGATATTTACATATTGGACATATAACTTTAAAATCATTGCTTAATTGTGGAGTTAAACTACCACCATTTAGTAAAACACTATTAAATCTTTCTTTAATCTCTAATATGAATTTAGATGGCTTATTTCTAGGAGTGATGATATAAACCCTATTTTTGGTTCTAGTTAAAGCTACGTAGAATAATCTTCTCTCTTCAGCAAATTCCATATTCTCATCATCTTTAATGACTAACTTCATTATAGGATCATTTTCGATTTTAGAAGGAAAACCTAATACATCGTCTTTTCCATTTATGATGATGACATTATCATATCCTAACCCTTTAGAAGAATGCGCTGTCAAAAAATCTATTTTAACAGTAGGAAATTTCTTAGATATAATTCTACTATTTTTAATTTCAAAGAAATCTTCTAAAGAAGATATCTTTCTATCAAATCTATATCTTCCTATTAAAAGTATAGATTTATTTTTACCATATTCATTAA
>CAVFIT010000129.1:1621-3447 GCA_963622735.1 Phocaeicola dorei
CTATAGATTCTTCTATAGTCTTTCCTAATCTATAAAATGGTCCTTTATCTTTATCGTTATCTTTATCTTTTCTAGTATCATCATAACTCATCAATATAACTGGATTTTTAATACTTTTACTAGAGCTTAACTTTTTAGTTATCTGCTCTTTATTTTCCATTATGAAACCACCAGCTATATCGATTAACTCTTGAGAGTTACGATATGTATTAGTAATCTTTAATATATTTGCATATCCCATACTCTCTTTAAATTTAGTAAACAAGCTGATTTGAGAACCACTAAATTTAAATATAGATTGCCAATCATCTCCTACTGCTATTATCTTAGCATCACTAACCTTAGATAACCTCTCACATAAATCAAATCTTTGTAAAGATATATCTTGATATTCATCTACTAAAATATAATCGTACGGAAGAATCTCACCTTCTTTAATCTTCTTATCTAATATATTAGAAGCATTGTTGATCATATCTTGAAAATCAATCATATTCTCGTTTTTTAAAGTATTTGTATACACTAAATAACATTGATAGCAAATTTCTATAAATAGTTTAGTTCTTTCATCCTTTACACTAACCTTCCATTCATCAAATTTAGACGGAGTAAAACCATCAACTTTAAATCTAGAGATGAATGTGCATACAAGTTGAATAAATTTATTGAAGTATTTATCTTCAGCATTACTTGCTATCTTTTTATATATTTCAATATCGGATTTAGTTTCTAGTTTAACTCCAGCTTTTTCTAAAACTTCTTTTAAATGAGTAATTAAATCTCTACCATCCTTATATTTAGAGAATGTATATATCAATTTAGTATTATGTTTTTTATGTAATTTAATTTTATCAATAATATGTTTTTTGTATATTTCCAATTCTTCTTGAGTATATCTATAATTTCTACCATCTTCAGATATCCCAAAATGTTCTAAATATATCTCTTTACCATCTTGTTTAATTAAAAAATCAGGACAATATGGTTTTGTTGAATCAATAAAACCATATCTATATACTGGTTCATAAACGTAATCTACACCATTGATATATAAATAATTAGCAATTCTACATTCATCAATAGATCTTACACGCTCATCATTTAAAGATCTTTTAGCTAAAGTTTGTTTACTTTGATATTCTTTAAGTAGTTCTTTAATATCTGATTTTAATGTAGTGTTATTATCTAAAGCAAATGATTTAAAAATCAATGTAGTATTAACTTCATCAAAAGGCATATTTAGGTAGCTAGAAAAAAATAACAATATCTTCTTAATAAAATATTCATCATCTAGCTTGTTGATTAAATAATCTTTAATGACATCAAACATATATTCACTCGTTACAACTTGATGTCTAACTTCTTCATTATTCTTAATTAATGTATTTCCTATAGAATGAAATGTAGCAATCTCTGCAGGTATTTTAAGTTTATCAAATCTTTCTTTAAGTTCATTTGTAGCTTTTTTAGTAAATGAAATAATAAGTATTCTACTAGGATCTATATTTTGTTTATCAACTAAATATTTAACCTTAGCTTCAATAGTTGTAGTTTTTCCAGCTCCTGCTCCAGCTATAACAAGAGTGTAATCTTCATCAGATAAAACAACTCGTCTTTGTTCTTCATCTAATTTAATATTAGGATCATCAAGCTTTAAAATATCATCTAAATATTCTTTATCTATTACTAAATGTTTATTTAAATAATCTTCATTATGACTATCAACACTAGATTCAATATTTTTATAAAATTCCAATAAAGAAAATAACTTTTTATAATTAGTCTTATTTTGTTTACACCAAGAAATCAATACATTTTCATCATTC
>CAVFIT010000130.1:0-3325 GCA_963622735.1 Phocaeicola dorei
GCCAGAAGAGTGGGAAGAATTAGAAAATGTTAGAATATATTATGAGTTCTTTAAAGCTAATAGGGATAAGTTTGAGAAGTAAGTAGAGTTATAAATAATACGCAGTTTAATTCTCGTTAGTTAAGGTAAAAGATAACTAATTGGAATGGCTGCGGTTATTTATTACTAATATTAAATGATTAGGTTTACATAGGTTTATTAAGTTTGATTTTTGATTGTATTAAAGTGTAACTTATGGTATAATAAAGTGTAATGAAGATATTTAGGTTTTGTTTTTAAAATGCTAGATATAAAACATTTCTTTTGGTTATTAGATAATATAGTAATAAGAAATATTCTTATTTAAATATTATCAATAACAAAAAGTTTTGATTTATAATTAATATTTTAAATTTTAAGACCTAAGCAGTATAGGACTAATATTTGGTTCTTTTTTAGGTCACTTTTATTTTCATTACATAATATCAAAAAATTATGGAGGAAAATAGAATATGGCAATTGATTTTGAAAATATCCAAAATGTTATTGGATACAGATTTAAGAATATTGATTTATTACAACAAGCATTTGTAAGAAAATCATATTCAGAAGAAAATGGTGGACAAAACAACGAGGTCTTGGAATTCATAGGGGATAAAGTTCTTGATTTAGTAGTAATTAGACTTATGATGGAAAAGTTTGGTGTTATTACAGAGGATAAAGATTTTAATGAGTTTAAGCTAAGAAATCCTAAGTATTTTAAAACAAAGTTTGATGAAGGAAAGTTTACTGACATTAAAAAAGATTTAGTCGAAAAGAAAGCATTAGCTCATGCGATGGATGATTTAGGATTTCATACTTACTTAATAATGGGTAATAGTGATATTAATAATAATGTTTGTGCTCAAGATTCAGTTAAAGAAGACCTTTTTGAAGCAATCATAGGTGCTGTAGCACTTGATTGTGAATGGGATTTAGATGTACTTACTAGCGTTGTTGAAACAATGATTGATTTTGATTCATACTTTGAAAATGATTTTGAAACTGGTACTAATTATGTGGGAATGGTTCAAGAGTGGTTTCAAAAAAATCAAGAAGATATTCCTAATTATGAATATACCGAATACTATAACTCTTTTAGTGCAAAACTTTATATAGAAGGTATAGGTGGTTTTTCTGGTGAGGGCATAAGTAAAGCTAAAGCTAGAATGGAGTGTGCGGAAAAGGCATACAAGTATTTAAAACAAAACGGTTATATTATGTCTAAGTATGAAGAAGCAATTGGAGAACCTGATGAGGATAGAGCTTTAATGCAATTAAATGAATTAGTTCAAAAGAAATTAATATCTAAACCAAAGTGGTTTGAAAGTAGAACTGTTAACGAATATGATGAGCAAATATGGGAAGCTACATTAGTTATTGATGAATCACCTTATGAATATACTTTCTATGCTTCAAAATTAAAAGAAGCTAAAAGATTGTGTGCTTATGATTTTCTAGTTGATTTATTTAATGATTTTGAGGATGATTAATATGCTTCCATTAAATGATACAAAGCTAAAAGAGATCAATAGAACTCTTGATGATATCAAGAATCGTGAGAATGATGTGCTAAGACAAATTTTTGGAAAAAAGATAAAGCAAAGTTTTCTTATCGAAATGAAAGAAAAAATTGTAGAATCTTATGAATTTATTAATCTAATTGCTTATGTATATAATATTTCTGATTTTGACAAGAACATGGTTTTGGGATATGACAACTGGAATTACGATGTTTGTAAATATATTACAATGATTCATTTTAATAATACATTATTACTAACTGATGATGAGAGAGGTTCTTTACAAAAAGACTATTCTTATAAAGATAAATTATTCAATCAGGTTATTGAAGCTATTAAACTGAAAAAATATGGTGCTTGTGGAGTACAACATGATTCTATTGAATCTTATTTTCCAATAACTTATGCTGCAAATGCATGTGCTTGTTATTTAATTGGTATTTTTAATGATATGATTCAAAGAAAAAAGAATCTTAAGGTTAAAAATTCAAATTTTCAATTTGCAACTTTATATAAAATACTTGTCAAAATAAAAGCTTCTTTAGTATTAATTGATAATTGTTTGTTCGAAGAGGCATACAATCCTTTAAGAAGTGCAATAGAGTTATTTATGATATATTTAACAGCTGGTCAATCTGGTAAGGATGTAATCGATACTTATACAACGTTTGTTGAGTGTAAATCATATTATCAAATAAATAGACAAATTCCAGAAGTAATTACCAAGTTATTTAATAAACATAATTTATCTAACAAAGTTACAATAATTGATTATTTAAATTATGGATGGTTGGATTCTATTATAGAATATGGATATATAAATAAATCTGAGAGACTGTACAGATTAAAAGATGTAGCTGAGTTAATCAATATGGAATATCAAAACCAAATAAAATATTTTGGTGATATTTTATATGATATGTATCGTTCTTGTAATCAAATGAGTCATGGATTTATTGGTGGAATAAATGCATTTAATTCTAAAATTGAACTTTCACAAAAATGCGTTTTTGTTCTTGGTCAAATTTCTTCCATCATAAGACCTATGATTGATTCTGAATATGATTTTATATTTAATGATGTTGATATACTTGAATATATGGATAAAACAAGTAACGATATAGAAAAAATCATGAAAAACATTTCATCAGATAAGTTAGAAAAATTAAATGAAGATTATAAAATGATTGTTAAATAAATATTTTCACCTATTTAATTTATATGTGATTAGGGAGGAAAAAAGTTGAATAATATAAAAACTATATTCAAAAATTTTAAATATTATAAATGGTCCTTATGGTTATCTCTATGTGCTTTATCTTTAGTACCTGCAATATATCAAACTATTAGAACATTTCTAATATCAACTAATACCTCTACATCAGGTATTGATATAATAGGTCAAATGGAATGGTATGATTTAATAGATGAAACTATTAAAGCATTCCTTCTAATTCCACTTTATTCTATTTTGAATAAATTATTCAAAGAGAATAAGAGTGAAAGTCCTTCATTTACCTTTAATGCTTTAATAATAGTATTTATATTATATTTTTTATTTAATATAGGTATATTCATATATGGAAATTCTTTAATTTCCTATATGAACCCACAAGAAAACGATATTGAGTCAATCTCTAGATATCTTAGACTAGAAACTGTTGCATTTATGATAGGTATTATTCCATCTCTCTTTAATGTAGTATTTGTAGTAAATGAGAAGACTCGTAATGTTTATATATTCTTAAGTATTCAAGTAATACTTGGAATACTTGCAGACTTTA
>CAVFIT010000131.1:0-3251 GCA_963622735.1 Phocaeicola dorei
CATTAGAAACTAGTGTTAAAAAAGTTTCATTTAATAAAATGAATTTTAGTAGTGATAAGCTTACTGAAGCAAAACATAGACCTAGTATTTTAGTAAAAGCTAATAATACTACTACAACAGATGGTATTGACATTAATATTACTAATTCAAAAATTGTAACAAGTAGTGTTTATTATGGATATCCAATTAGAATTTATTCAAAAGCTAAATTGAATATGGATAATGTTTATATTGAAGGATATTGTGCTATTTATTTAAAACCTGGATCAGATAATACTACTGTTTATGCTAAAAATTGCACTTTCAATACTATTAATATGCATAGCGGTGAAGATAATGATTTCGGTGTTATTGTTTATGAAGGATCTAAGGGTTGTTCAACAACATTAGAAGATTGTGAGATTAATGCTCTTACTTTAGAAGGAAAAACTAGTGTAAATGCTTTATTAGCTACTCAAGATAGTAGTGGAAAAGTTGATAACGAAAGTGGAACTTTAATTGTAAAAGGTAGTAAAACAAAGTTAAAAGGAAAAATTGTTACCCAAGGAACTGAGGAAGAAAATAAAAATACAATTCAATTAGAAGCTGGTAAATACACAGAAGATCCAAGTGCTTATATTGATACTACTAAATATGAAGTAAAAACATTAACTAATGATCCAGATGGATATCAATATGAAGTAGTTGCTAAATCAGGTAACTAGTTTATTCAAATAATATAAAATAATTCATATCTATAAGATTAGACTTTCTTATTAAATTAAGAAGGTCTTTTCTTATACATCAATTTTTTCGTAGAAATTACTTTCAAATCATTTAATTAGACAAAAAATAATGATAAAATATTAAGGTATTGAGGGAAGTTATGAGTGATAATATTAAAATAACTAAATATAGAGATAATATTGATTTTATTGAAATTAAAGTAAATGAATTAAACTATGTATTCTCAAATTATGGTGCTAGTTTATATTCTTTACATTATGAGGAAGATCCATTAATCATGGAAATTAAAGATAAGGAAGTATTTTTAAATAATCCACAGTTTTATAATAAAACCTTAGGGGTTGTAGCAGGTCGTATCCCTTCTCACATTCATTTAAACAATAAAGAATACCATTTAAAAGAAGATGGAGATAATCCTTTCTCACTTCATGGAGGGAAACTTGATTCTATATCATACAAAGTATTTAAATATAAAATAAAAGAATCTAATAGTAAGATTGATATTATATTTAGTATTTCTCCTAGAAAAGGAGAAAATGGATTCCCTGGTAAAGTTAATATTAAAATAATATATGAATTATCTAAAGTATCTAATAAATTTAAGATTAAATTAGAAGGATACGCTAAAGAAGATACAATACTAAATTTATCTAACCATATCTATTGGAATTTAGCTAGTAAAGATATTAATGATTATTCATTAAAGTTTAATGCATCTCATATCTTAGATATTGAATCTAACTTACTCCCATGCGAGGTAATTGATACTCCTAACTACTTAAACTTTAACCATAAAAGAAAGTTAAAAGGAGTATTAGATATTGTTTCTAAAAAAGATATAGGTACTATTGATAATACATTTATCTTTGATAATGATATTAATAAAGTAGAATTAAGTAATGATAAATATATTATTAGAATGAAAACTGACTTAGACGCAATGAATATATATTGTGATTCTTCTTTAACTCCTATTGAATTTACTAATTCAAGTGAATTTAAAGAAAGAAGAGCAATTGCACTAGAACCAGAGCATAACGTTTATCCATACACTAACTTAATCTTAAAAAAAGGAGAAAAGGATAAACATTACATAGAATATAAAATAACAAGGAGAGATAAATAAATATATGATTAATACTTTAATTAATGAATTATTATATTATTTTAAAAAGAACTTTGAAATTGATGATGAATTAGATTTAATTTATCTTAGAAATGAAGTAATCCATGAATTAAATTTAAAATATTTTGAAGAAGAAAGAATTGATGAATCAAAAGTAGATGAATTCACTAATCCAGATTACTTTACTAAAGAACTTTCTAAATATATTAAAGAAGAAATGGGTATTAATGAAGATTACTTAGTAGACGAAAAGATATCTAAAATATATGGTATTTTAACACCTCTTCCAAGTGTTATTACATCTAGATTCTATAAGATAAAGAGTGAAGAAGGTGATCAAAAAGCCCTAAATTATCTTTATTATTCATCAATTAAAAATGATTACATTAAAAAATCATCAATTGATAGAAATCTTTTATGGTCTACTGATTATAAAGATAAGAATATTGAAATTAGTATTAATCTTTCTAAACCTGAAAAGAATAATAAAGATATTGCTAAATTACTCTCTACCACTCCATCAAGTGTTAAATATCCAGCATGTCAATTATGTAAAGATAATTTAGGATTCTATGGAACAAGTTCACATCCTGCTCGTAGTAACATTAGATTTGTCCCAATAAACTTAAATAATGAAAAATGGTATTTACAATATTCTCCATATGGATATTTTTCAATGCATTCAATTGTATTTAAAGATACTCATTCTAATATGAAGATTAATAAAAAGACATTTGAAGATTTACTTGGATTTGTAGATTTATTCCCTAGTTTCTTTTTAGGAAGTAACGCTGATCTTCCAATTGTAGGAGGCTCTATCCTTAATCACGAACATTATCAAGGTGGAAAACATATTTTACCTGTAATGCTTTCAAATAATAAAAAAGAATATACATTACCTGATCATCATTCATCTAAATTATTCTTACTTGATTGGTACAATACCTGCTTTTTAGTAGAAGGTAAAGATAAAAATGATGTTATAGATGTTGCCACAAAACTCCTTGAATCATGGAGAGAATATGACGATATTAAAAATAATATCATTTCTCATACAGGGGAAACTAAACATAACACAGTAACTCCAAGTGCAAGAAAAGTAGGAGATACATATAGACTTTATTTAATCTTAAGAAATAATAGAACTAGTGAAGAATATCCAGAAGGTATTTTCCATGCACATCCTGAATATCATCATATTAAACATGAAGGAATTGGTATTATTGAAGCAATGGGATTATTCATTCTTCCTGCAAGACTTAAACGTCAAATTGAAGAAATTAAAGATTCTTTAAAAAGAAAACTTAATCCTAAAGAAATCGTAGAATTATATCCTGATATGACTGGAGAATTCTTAAAGATGATTACTAAATTTAAAAAAGGATATGATGAAAATACA
>CAVFIT010000132.1:0-3216 GCA_963622735.1 Phocaeicola dorei
TGTAGTATTTGTCCCGCATTTTTCAATTGCCACTTTACTACAATTTCATAATACCATTTATACAAGGAAAATAAAGCTGATCCAAGGACTTTAATAAGAATATACATGATGGAACGATTTCTCGAAAGAATTTCTAAATCTAAATATAAAGATGATTTTAAATTACCTGCTTATTTATCTAAAAGAGGATACTATCCTCTTATTACAGATCAAATAAGAAATATTCAAAAGCTTATAAGGAATTAGCAAAATATTTTTATATTCTACAATTATTTAAAAACAACTAGATTATCTTGAATTATTTTATAGATTCTTTACTTTTTTCGTATTCAATTCTTTCTTTTAAAGAGAAAGAACATCCACAATAATTTTGTCTATATAAATTATGCTCTTTAGCAAGAATAATGCCTTTTAATTGACCACTTTCTTTTTTAAAGTCTGCTTGTAAATATTTTGTTGTAGGATATTGTTTTTGTAAATCTAAACAAATTTCATTTAATAAAGCAGATGGTTTTTTACATGATACAGTCATGACACTAGTAAAATAATCATATTTATTTTCATAAGCATATTTATAAGAAATATCAAGTCTTAAACTATGACATAACTGGCATCTATATCCACCTTCTTTATCATTTTCATAGCCTTTTATAGTTTGAAGATATTTATTGTAGTCGTATTCTTGCAAAATTACTTTTACACTTGGACAATATTCATCTATAAATCTTTTTAATTCTAAATATCTTTTTGTATGTTCTTGTTGAGGGTAAATATTTGGGTTAAAATATGCGACAGTTACATCAAAATAATTAATTAAAATTGATAAAGGATAAGTTAAACAAGGCCCACAGCAAGCATGTAAAAGTAATGTTGGCTTTTTACTTAGATGGGATATTTCCTCTATTTCTTCTTTAAAGATTTGATTATAATTAATCTTTTTTGTTTCCATAAATAAACATAGCATCACCAAATGAGAAGAAATGGTATTTATTTTCTACTGCATGGTTATAAGCATTTATTATTACATCTTTAGATGCAAAAGCAGATACTAACATAATTAATGTAGATTTAGGTAAATGGAAGTTAGTGACTATTGCATCAACTGCTTCAAATTTGAATCCAGGATAAATAAATAATGAAGTATCACCTTGATCTTGTCTAAATTCATTATATTTATGATAAATAGTTTCTAATGTTCTAATAGATGTTGTACCAACAGCAATAATTCTTCTACCTTCTTTTTTGGCTTTATTTAATCCATCAGCAGTTTGTTTACTCATACAGTAAAATTCTGAGTGCATTTTATGATTTAAAATATTAGATTCTTTTACAGGTCTAAATGTACCAAGTCCAACATGTAAAGTAACATCATATACTTCTACGCCTTTTTGTTTAATTTTTTCAAATAATTCTTCAGTGAAATGGAAACCGGCTGTAGGAGCAGCAGAAGATCCTTCTACTTTAGCATATACAGTTTGATATCTAGAGTTTTGACCATCTTGTTTATGAATATAAGGAGGTAAAGGCATCTTTCCTAATTTATCTAATACTTCAAAGAAAATACCTTCATATGAAAGTTTAAATACTCTTAATCCTTCATCTTCTACTTTAATACATGTAGCTTGTAATTCATGGTTATTTCCAAAAGTAATAACTGTACCAAGTTTAATAACTTTTGCGTTTCCACATAGTGCTTCATACACATCTTTTTCATCTTTAGATGCTGATAAAAGTAATACTTCTACTTTAGCGCCTGTTTCTTCTTTAATACCAAATAATCTAGCAGGAATTACTTTAGTATTGTTTCTTACTAAAACATCTCCTGGTTGTAAATAGTCTAAAATATCGTAAAAATGTTGATCTTTTAAAGAACCATCATCTTTATTTAAGACTAATAATCTAGATTGATCTCTTTTATCTGATGGGGATTGAGCGATTAATTCTTCAGGTAAATAATAATCATATTCATCTAAGTTATATACGTTATAGCCAAATTCTTTAATTGCTTGTTCTTCTTTTAATTTAATTTCATTTTCTTCCATTTTAGAATCCTCTTTTAGATCCGAATTTTTCCATTGTTTGGTTAGCAAATTCAGTAAATCTATCTTCTTTAATAGCTTGTCTAGCCATTTCCATATTTCTAATTAAGAAACGTATATTATGGATTGAACATAATGTTTTACCAAAGTCTTCATCAACTTTCATTAGGTGATGTAAATAGGCTTTAGTATAGTTTTTACAACAATAACAATCACATTCACTATCAAGTGTAGTAAAATCGTTTTTATATTTAGCGTTTAATATATTAACTCTACCTGTGGAAGTCATTAAAGCCCCATGTCTAGCAATTCTAGTAGGTAAAACGCAATCAAACATATCTACCCCTTTTGATATTCCATCAAAAATCATATCTAATGAACCAACACCCATTAAATATCTTGGTTTATCATAAGGCATATATTTACTAGCGTATGTTACCATTCTATATTCGACATCTTTAGGTTCACCAATACTAGTTCCACCAATAGCGTATCCATCAAAATCTAATTTTACTAATTCTTCAGCGCAATATTTTCTTAAATCTTCAAATTCTCCACCTTGAATAATTCCAAATAAAGCCTGATCTTTTCTAGTATGTGCTTCTTTACATCTTTTAGCCCATCTAAGTGTTCTATCTACACTATTTTTCATGTATTCTCTAGTAGCAGGATAATGAACACATTCATCTAAAACCATAGCTATATCAGCACCGATTTTTTGTTCTATATCCATAACAGTTTCAGGTGAAAAGAATACTTTATCTCCGTTTAATGGATTTTTAAAAGTAACACCTTCTTCTTTGATTTTTCTAATTTCTGCTAATGAAAAAACTTGGAATCCACCTGAATCAGTAAGCATTGGGCCTTTATAATTCATAAACTTTTGAATTCCACCAGCTTGATCAATAATATCTTCTCCTGGACGCAAAGCTAAATGATATGTGTTAGCTAAAATAACTCCAGATCCACATTCTTTAACCATTTCAGGGGATAATGTTTTAACTGTAGCTTGAGTACCCACAGGCATAAACATAGGAAGTTCACAATCTCCATGAGGAGTATGTAATATTCCATATCTAGCTCCTGAATTTTTATCTTGATGTAATATTTCTATATAAACGTTATCTTTTGACATAATTAAACCTCAACTCAAATATTTTACTATATTATTATAAAT
>CAVFIT010000133.1:0-3151 GCA_963622735.1 Phocaeicola dorei
GTCCTATTCCTATAACTATTAAATTTTAATATGGCTCAAAAATGTCAATTAGCTGATGAAGACATCAAAAAGCTTAGAAGCGATCTTGGGGATTTACGTAGATCCGTATCTTCCCAAGATCGACTTTCTAATGCAAGTATCGCAACTATTAAAAAAGGTGTTTACGACATCATTAAAGATCTTACAAGATTTAATTTATCAAATAATACATCGAATATTTTAGTAGAACATATTTTAAAAGGATGCAAACAATTTGTTAATGCAGCACCAGACTTTTTTAATTCTACTAATTTAACAAATTTACTGTTAGATTCAAATCGCGGTATAATAACAGATGTAGATAGAAGAGAAGATAAAACTACATCTATATTGGAACCAGTTGTCACAAATATGGATGCTGGAAATATTAATGAAGGATTCTTATTAAAAGCATATGGTTCTGCTACAGATGTAAGATTATCTGCACAAAAACTATTTAAAAAACATTTAGTAGATAGTATGATTATTAATCGACAAGCTCGTAAAATGGTAACGAGTGTTTCGGATCTTAATAATAATGTCAGAGATTTAAATCAAAGATTACTTGATACTATCTATAAATATATTAAAACTATTAATACAGATTCTTCCTCTAAAGAATTACTATCAAAACGTTGGATCATGTATGATTCCGAAGGTAATTATACAGGAATTCTTGATAAAGTTCAAGGTTTAATTGATTAGAGTTTAGTATTTACACCTGAAACTCTAAGTAGATTAAGACGTAGTAGTTTAAATGGAACGGTTAAGGCTCAAAATGCAATAGACGCATATAATGCAAATGTATTACTTCGTAATATTGATTCTTTTATAAAATTACAATTTGGTGATAATATTGAAGTATCTAATTTTGGTAGTTATTATGGAAATAGTAAATACAGTTTTGCAGAAAAAGGTGCAGATAATAATACAACTTGGCGCAAAGATGATAACATCGATGTAGCTAAAGAGGTAAGCGGTGTTACCAAAATGATGATTGAAACAAGTAAATTTTATTCTTGGGATTCAAGAGAAACACCTATTTCTGATACTTATATTAAGTTTCAAGATTTTAATCATATTCTTGCTAAAGTTAAGCAAATAGGACTTAATGGCAAAGCTTATAATATAAATTTTAAAGAAGTTTATTTTACTAATGAAATTTTACCAACGTTGAGTAAAGAAACTCAAAATTTAATTAAACGGGTACCAACTTTAGCAAGTTTAATTAATAGGTCTAGACTAAATCCTCAAAATTATTTTTCTGCAATATTTGAATTACTAGCTAATAGATAGTTTTATAAATACGCTAAAACTAAACCCGAAATGAATGTTTATCGAGATTTTCAATCTTATGATAAAGATATATTGTTTAGTTGCTATAAAAGTATATTTAGTAATACTGATGCAGAATCGATACATAAAATTAATAACCAAGATATAACTAAAAATTATTATAGTTATGTAGCACAAGTTGCAGATTCTATATTTAGAGTAAATTTCTTACAATATTATCTTGACGATAACGGAACATATAGAGTTAGATCTTTACAAGATCAAAGTTTTGATAATCTTAGTAGAGATGTAGAAGACGCAATAACTTTACCTAATAGTTTAACTGCAAATAATTTTGCAAGTTCTTAGAGTTTGTATTAGATTACTCCTTATTATAATGAAAAGAAAGAATTTAGAGGAATTGGATTTAAAATTCCAGGATTAGATTACAATATTAATGTAGATATTTCAGGAGCTGTAAAAATTTATGATAATAACGGAGTTTCTAAAATTATCACAAATGAAGATTGGGTAAATCCTAAATTTAGAGATTTTCTAGAAAATGTTTTACATCAAAATTTAGGAATTGATTCAGATACAGCATTTACTAATTATGTAACGGAGAGTTTTAATGATACTCTAAACGCAGCAAATAAATTATTTGAAACAGCATCTAGAGTATTAATGAATCAATGTATTTCTAATACTTTATTAAAAGATATAAAAGATCCTACCAAGTTAAGATCTGAAATAAAAGAAATATATAGTAGTGAAAAATCTCCGGGAATTAACTATAAATTAGGAGAAATCAAACTAATACATCCGACAGACGTTGAAACTATCAAAACTTTAGCAAAAGCAAAAGCTAGTATGTTAGGTTTAACAGTTTCTACATCAGTTAAAGATGGAGAAGGTAATTCTCAATCAACAACTTCATTTAGCCGTTTATATGGCGCAAGAGGCATTCAATGGGAATTACAAAATAGAAATCGTAATAGTGCTACATTAGATAGTTGCATTATTAATAATCCTAATATTTTAAAGGAATTATATACAGCTAAAGAAGTAAAGACAGATAACGTTAAATCACAAACTGATTTTACAGTATCCGAATTTACGTATTCTTCATTTATTTTAGACTATATTGGAGGTAAATGTTCTACTGAAAATAGACATGTTATTGGTAATGGTGTAGTAGCGATAGTTCCTTCTGAAAACTCTGATAAAACTACTATTGCTAGATTATTAATTGATACTAATCAGCAAGTAAAATATAATGAGAATTTACCTGCTAAAGCAATTAAAGACTTGACTCATTCTGAATTTCAACAATTTATTGATTTAGAATTAGGTAGAATTTATACTAAAAGTTATGAAAACATTAATAACGATTGGAATAAATTAATTACTTATTTAAATTTAGGTATCGGTGATCATCAAGGATTGAAGAATTTCTAGGAATTAAATGATTATTACATAAATAAAGGTTTAAACCCTATAGAAGAAATTCAAAATGGTGTTTTAATGCATAATTTAAATCATCCTAATAATCCAATCTGTCTAATTGATCAAGTTCATTACCAAACTGCAAATATGACTAGTTCTGAAATTAATAATTTAGTTTTTAATGCATTTTATAATGAAAATATTAGGTTAATGAAGGTTGTTGAAGATTATAATGAAAAACATCCTAATTCTATTATAACTAAAGAAAACTTTGTTGAATTAGATAATAAAACTTTATAGTCTTTAATCAAGAAAGCTAAATTAAATACTAAAAAATTAGGATTCAATTAGTCTTTAATATCTATTATAAATAGAAGTAATCCTAAATATATTAACGATATAGGTATTACTT
>CAVFIT010000134.1:0-3148 GCA_963622735.1 Phocaeicola dorei
ATATTTTTATCGACATATTCTTTTTTATAATTACAAAATGATGCGTTTTTATAATTAAAACTAAAATGTCTATTATTGTCTTTATCTAAACTTACTAATGAATAACATGTAGATGAATTATTATCATATTTTATATATGAAGTATCTACACCATATTCAGTTAATGTATTAAATATATTTTTAGACATATAATCGTTAGATAACATATTTAAAAAGATAGTATGTATATATTTACTAGCATAGCAGCAAACATTTAAAGGAGCCCCTCCTACATATTCTTTATCAAATATTTTATCTATTAAAGATTCACCTATTACAATTAACTTCGCCATATTATTTTAAAGATTCAAATAACTCAATTAAAGCTTTAGCACCTATATAAGGTCCTTGTTTTCTATCTAAAGATAATCTAGTGTAGATTTTTCCTACAGGAACATTATTTTTAAATAAAGTATCAAAATACGATTGTAAATATGTCTCTACAAATTCTTTTTCTTGAACTGGTCCAAATGGATTTGCAAAATAAGTGGAAACTAAACCTTGTTCTTGAGTTGTATTAAGTGCAACTCTTTTACCAAGTACAAAATCAGCTTTAGCTAGTTTACTATCATCATAATAAGTAATACCCTTTTCATTATCAGAATAATTATCAGCTAATAAGAAAGCATCAACTTGATGTAATTCATATGTCATAGCATATGTTTCAATAGGAACTACTACTCTAGCATTAACTTGATCTATATTAAAAAACACTGCTCTATCCATAGATTTTAAAGAGTAACCTTGATCAAGATCATCTAGTCTTACAAAAGCTCCAATTTCTGTACCTGTTGTATAAACTTTATTATCTTTAATATGGAAAGTTCCCATATCATCAAATATAGTATCTATTTGATAAGTAGATCCATATAAATGTCTTATAGCTTCTATAGTTTCAGATTTACCTGCACCTGAATCACCTAAGATTACAAAGTTTTTAGTTTTACCATTAGATGTAATTTTAATACCTGCTCCATGAATAGGTAATAACTTTTGTTTAATCATTTTTAAATTAAACAATGTTAACATTATCTTTTTAACATATCCAAAATAATCTATATTAGCTTTTTTAGGCATAACACCTACTAACATATTATCTTTTTCATAGTAATAACATTGATCTTCAGTATTATTTGTACCAAATAATACTATAAAATCTATCTTAGTGTCTTTCTCTTTAGAATAAGATACTACTTGAAATAAATTAGAAATCGCAGCTAAATATCCTAGATATTCTCTATCAAAATATACTAATCCAGTCGTGTTATTTATCTTAACTAAAACGCCATAACTATTTTTATAATCAAAATCTTTTTCACTTACATAATGATCTTGTTTAAAAAAAGTACCTACTCTTTTATTTTGTTTAGTTTTTAACATAAAAGGAGGTTGAGTTACTACTGCTTCAAGTAAAGGAATGTTATCTAAAAAAGATAATCTAGTATTTAATTTCAATAAATTTTGAGAGAATAATAAACCTGCATTAGCTCCACTAGGAAGAACTCTATAAACAGTTTGTTCATCATTTAAACATGTTTCATATATATCTCTATAAAAAGAGACTACACTTTTAGCAAGTACATTAAATTGATTCATCATCTGTCTTCTAGACATAGTTCTTTCATCATTATTTACAAAAACAATAAATCTAGATAAAGATCTATAATAGTCATATATTGAATCTATAAAATATAAAATATCATCTTTAATATCTTGGCTTAAATGATTATAACCATCTAAAAACTTTTGATTTCTATAAATAACATCTTTAAAAAACTGGTAACATTTCTGCTCATTATCAGGTAAATAAGATTTATATGTTAAATTGAGATTAGGAAAAAATTCTTGATAATAAGATTTTAAAAACAATCTTAATTCTTTAATATTTAAAACTTCTTTACTAGTAAAATCTACTACAAAGTTTGCTAAATCAATTACTACTACATGACTCATAATTTTAATCTTCTTTCAAATTCTTTAATATCTTCTAAATTTAATCCTGATATAGCGATTCTTACTTTATTCAAATCAATAGGTGCAAAATAAATATCTTTAGTTTCTAGCGCTTTACAAAATGAGATAGCATCATCAGCTAAAAAAGTTAAATAAAACCCACCTTTATATGGTAAATAAGGAATACAAAGTCTATCTAAACAAGAAGAAACTTCTTTTCCTAACATTGCTAATCTTTCCTTTTTTAAAGATATTTCTTGTTTTAATTGTTTTACTAATTTTTCATCATTTAAGATTTCACCTACTGGTCCTAAAGCTATATTATTAGGACATGAATAAGTAGATCTAGCATATTCTTGGAATGTATTTTGATATTTTTCTACATCTTTTTTCTTACTAGTAAGTAAAATAAGTCCACCTAGTCTAGCTCCATACATTCCAAAACTTTTTGAACATGAAAAAGTTAAAAATATATCAAAGTTAATATCTGCATCTAAAGTAGAAGGAAATATAAAACCCATAGGAGCATAATCTAAATAGGCTATATCTAAAAGCAAACTGACATTTTTAGAATATTTATTTAATAATTCATATAACTTATAATATTCTTCTTTTTCCATACAAAATCCAGAAGGGTTTTGACAAGGATCATTAACTATAACTAGTACATGATTATATTTTTTAATGTCTTCTTTTATTTTCTTTTCTAAGGAAATAAAATCAAAACCTGAAGAAGAATTAATCATATTATGTAAATGCAATTCTAATCCATGTGTTTTAGCAATATTTAAATAATTAGGCCAATAAATATTAGAAATAATAGCACATGCATCTTTACTTTTATTAATATAATTAAAAGTCATACTAATAGCACCAGTTCCACCTAAAGTTGCACCAAATCCAATATTAAATTTAGATGATACAAAATCTAAATTAGATTCAAATACCCATTTTAAAACCCCTTCTTTATAATTAGAATTACCTAATACAGAAGGATAACCTAAATAAGAAGTAAATCTTTCTTTGATTTTATCATTAACAATAGAATATGTGGCTAAAGTTTTATCATCATTATATAAAACTCCTGCACTTCCATTAACTATTTTTCTATTGTTAAGTTTTGCTTGATTAGCTCTATCTTGAATAGACAATATAT
>CAVFIT010000135.1:0-3066 GCA_963622735.1 Phocaeicola dorei
GCTTGAGTACATGCAATTACACATACATTATCTTTCTTTAAGCTAATTACATCAATTAACTTCCTTGATAAACCTTGAACATCCGCACTTTCATCTAGAAATACATATAATTTTTCATTTAAATTATAGTTTGCAATAAAGTCGGCTAAAGCGTCCATATCTTTTGCATCATGTGCAATCTTAAAACACAAATTCTTATAATCACTATACTCAAAATACTCAACCATTTTGGGATCTGCAAGAGCAATCCTTAAATTATTCTTAATACAATATTCAATTAGTTTACATCCCATTACAGATTTACCTGAACCTGTAGAACCTATAATTAATATATTAGTTAATTCATTAAAACATAATTTATTATCATTTATAATTTTCATCTTTTAACCTCTCAATATTCTTTTATCATTATATTAATTAAATTTAAAAAGTAACTTTAAAAATTAATCTTCAGCAATACAATATCTTAATTGAATCTTAATTTAAAATACCACTAGGATCTATAAGATTACCATTCTCATCAACCTTTAAATCACCTTGTAATAAAGCTTTAAGTACAACTGAGTGACCTGCTGGAAGTGCAAAATTTATTACATCTTTAATAGAATTTATACATAAAAAATCGCTACAATATAAAGAAGGTTTATTATTATCCTTTTTACACTTTTCTACATAAGATTCATATCTTTTGCGTTTGGCATTATCACTATAATAATTAAACGCATCAAAATCCACAAATGCTATCTTCTTGCCACTATCTACTAAACCTTTCAACCATTTAAAAGATTCAGTATTATAAACTAATTTAGCATATTCTTTAAAATAAACTTTCTTTCTAGCTTCAATATAGTTTAGTGTTATATATTTATTTAATTTTTTATCAAAGACAACTGTATATAAACAATCTTTATGTTCATAGCCTAATGATTCATTTGCATGTCTCATTAAATTTTTTGTACAACTTTCTTTTGAAAAATATTCGTTTCTCCACTTTAACCATTCTTCATTAGGAGCGCCATTTGAATCATGACATGGATAAACCTTTGAACATTGCCAGAAAATTTCAAATATATTACATTTTACACCATCTTCTCCTACAACAGGTCCAATGTAAAATGGTGATATATCACGCGCAAATGTAGGATGTTCTTTCATAAATTGTTTATTTCTTACACATCTTGAAGTAACATCGACTATAATATAGTCTTCTAAATGATCACATTGATTAGTATAGAATGTATTTGTATACTTTACATTCATTGGATGATGTCTTAATAAAACAATATTCTCATTTTCCATATATTATTCCTCTCTTTTCAATTGTATTTAATTTTTCTTATATACAATAATTAATTAGTACTATAAAACACTTCGTTTGTTGTCTCATCAATGCCAACTAATTTATTATTATTTTCTTCCAACATCTTTAATCCTTCGATTTGATTTCTATCATGGAAGATAAATTCACAATCATACCACTCAACAAATAGATCATATCCAATCGATGATGGAATATCAATTTTAGAGATATTACTAAACGAATCACAAGATATTGCTTTTATTGATTTTGGTAAAACTACTTCATCTATTTTACAACAACAAAATGCATTATCTTCTATATATTCAAGTCCTTCGGAAAAATGAACAATCGATAAATTATTACAGCCACTAAAAGCACCAGTTCTTATTCTCTTTACATTTGAAGGAACATATAATTCCTTGATATTAACGTTATCTTCAAATGCTCTATCCCCAATTACACTTGTGTTTTTAGGAATATATAACTTATCATATTTCTTTAAAAGTCCATCTATAGTATATCCTTTTAAATCCCCATCTAAATCATAATAAAAATCAGAACCATTTATACATTTAATATCAAGACGTTTGTATAAATTAATTAAACTTGTATTTTTATAAATGTCGTTGAAGGTTTTATATGAATAATATGATAATTTGTCTAGATATTTTATTAACTCACATTTATGAATATAACTACATAACATATAATATGCATAAGCAATTTCGTAATCATAAAGATTAATACAACCAAAACCAGGTAGATTATCTAGTATTTCAAAACAATCTTTTTTTATTAAGAAATTTTCAATTAAACAAATTACATCTATCGTTCTAAAGAGATCGCAATCAGTAAGAATTTTATGAGTATTTTCTAATGTTTCTATTGCATTATAAATTTCTTTATTCATTCCTTTAAAACCACCGTTACCAACATAAACTATATAATCCATAAGTATACCTCCTATTTTTCTATATATAAATTACCATTAACACTTAAATCACTTATATTTTTAAAATCTTTAATACTAATTCTTGGAATAGGAAAAGCTAACCGAGCAATAGTAGTACCAATATAACCAAATGTTTTATTATGAGTTACTAAATAAATAGAGTTTAATCCCTTAGAATCATTAATTAAATCTATACATTTATTGTTAGCCCATTTATAATTATTATTTTTTAATATAGTAAGTAATTCTAATTTATCATTACATGTAGGAGCAGTAATAATATAATCAAAACCTAAATTTATGTTTAAATCTTTTTGATTTTCTAAATTTGGTACTAAATTTCTATACCTTAAATAATAAATACTTTTCTCATTATCTAATACACCCTTTAATACACCATACTTTATAAATATGCAGTTTTCCCTTTTTTCATCATTATTATCAAAATAATATCTTAATTTAGAATCAATAATCACTATATTACTATTTAAATAATTATCACCATTAAAGCCTAAATTATTTAAATATCTAATTAATTCTATTTTTTCTAAATCATTACATATTACTTTTAATCTATGATAATAATTTAAAAAATCTAAAACAATCATTATAACCACTCCTTTACAATGTAACATATATGTCTACATATAATATTATAGTGGTTAAAACGAAAACGTCAATGATTTTTTTGTTATTTTTTTTATGTTCAGCGATTTTGGCTGAACTATAATGAGTTTTTAGTGGTTATAAGTTAATAATATCGTTCAATTTTATTAAAAAAATATTAGATTACTGATGTTGACCATATATAATC
>CAVFIT010000136.1:0-2996 GCA_963622735.1 Phocaeicola dorei
CCACATATATCCTAAAGCATAATCTTTTAAAGTGTGACCATTAGAAAGTTTAACACCATTTAATTTACCTTCATCATTATCAAAACTTGCAAAAAAACTAGAAACATAGTTTTTATAATAAGGAGTAGAATCGTAATCAATCAAATGCAACCTATCTTCATTTGCAAGTCTTTGAATCATATAATCACTGCAACATATAGCGTCATAACTAGTTTTACCTGTTTTTAAGGTGTTATACATTGTTTCATTAGTGTCATAGGTATCATATACAACTTGTACTACTTTTTTATCTTTATTATAAATATAATCACTAAATACATCTAATAAAGACATGTCAATATAATCTTCAGCATTTAAAACATGAATTAAAATTTTAGAATCATCACTTGAAGTAACGTTAGATGAATTTTTACAACTAGAAAAAAGAAATGCACATAAAGATAAAGAAATTATTTTATTTATTTTATTCATATTAATAGCCCCTCCTTTTCTTAGAATGTTTAGAAGTTTTATTTTGATAAATAGTTACTAAAACAGCAACTAATAAAACAATAATAAATATACAAGTGGTAAGTGCTCTCATTTCTGGAGGAATTGGACCTTTTTTAATTTTAGCTTGAACTAAAGTTGAAAGAGTTTCAATTGCGTTATCTCCACTTAATAATCCATTACCTCTTGTAAAAACTGTTACAATAAAATCATCTAAAGATAAGGTAATTGCAAGTAAAAAACCACTTAAGATACCAGGAAAAATTTGAGGTACTATAACCTTATTTAAAGCTTGTCTAGAAGAACATCCTAAATCTAATGCAGCTTCATAAAGTGCTGGATCCATCTGTTGCAATTTAGGTTTAACATTTAAATATACAAAAGGAACACTAATAATAATATGCCCAATTAATAAAGTCCAAAAACTAAATAATTGAGTGTGAAAAATAGTATTTCCTAAAAATACAAACATGACAACTAAAGAAAGTGCCATGACAATTTCAGCATTAACTACTGGAATTTGATTTAAATTTTCAATGATTGTTCTTGTTCTTTTTTTACTATAAAAAGCGCCAATTGCACCTAATGATCCAAGTATCGTAGAACAGATTGAAGAAATAAGAGCGATAATAACAGTGTTACCTAATGCAATCATTATTTCTTTACTTTGAAATAATTTGATATATAAATCAAAAGAAAATCCATTCCATTGACCAATATAAGTTGTATTTGTAAAAGAATAATAAATTAAAACAAGAATAGGAACATACATCAATAATAACATTAAAGTTAAATATGTATAACTTAATACTTTCTTTACCATTTTGTAGCTTCCTCCTTATCATTAATATCTGTATAATTACGAGTTAAAAGCATTGAAACAGTAACAATTAAAAGCATAATAATTGCCATAAAAGACGCACTATTCCATTGATAGTTTGAGAAACCTAAATAAATAGAATTACCAAATAATACAATTTTACCTTCACTTAAAATTTCAGGAATAACGTAACTAGACATTGTAGGCATAAATACCATTTGAGCAGCACTAATTACTCCAGGAATTGTTTGAGGAAAGATTGATTTTGTAAATGTTTGAACTTTATTACACCCTAAATCAATCGCAGCTTCAATTTGTAATTTATCTAGTTTTAACATTGTAGAATATAAAGGTAAAATTACAAAAGGTAAATAATTATAAACAAGTCCAATTAAGGTAGCAGTATAAGGATATTTTCCTCCATTTAATCCTAAGAAAGTTAAAACATCTCTTGTGGCGCCTGTTCTTAAAACAAAATTAATCCACATAGGCATAACAAAAAGCATGACAATAACATAATTACAATTAAGTTTTTTATCTGCAAGAATATATGCAATTGGATATCCAATCACTAAACAAATTATTGTATTTATGACACTAAATAATAAAGATTGAATTAAAACATTTAATTTATTAGTAGAAGTAAAGAAACTTACTAATGCATCAAAAGTAAAATTGCCATTAGTGTCTGTAAATGCATAAAATACAATGAATAAAATTGGTAAAACGATAAATAAAATTAAAAAAACAAAATAAGGAATACAAAGATTTTTCCTTTTAATGCTAAATCTCATAATTACTTACCTCTTTCTTTAATCTTAATTTGATATCTTTCTTATCAATATAAATACCTACTTTATCATTTAAGTTATAAGAGTATTGAGATGTACATACAAAATCTTCTTCTGATTCAGTTCTAATGATATATAAATAGTGATCTCCTTTATAAACACTATCTACAATTTCACCAATTAAAATGGCGTTGCTACTTTCAATATCATCAACAATGTCTATTTTATCTAATGCTACTTCTGCTACAACATCAGCGTCTTCAAAATTATAGACTTTTTTCTTTTTATCAACGACATTGCCATCTTCATTAATTTCTCCATGATCTACAAGTTGAGTAACATCGCAATCAAATGGAGTGTCATCAATCATAACTTGATTATCTTTATTAATCCAAGCATCAGTATATACATTCATTGTAAAATCTTTTTTCATAATATGAATGCTATCTTTTTCAATTATTAATCCTATCATTAATCCTTCATCATATTCTTTAGTGGATTTAATAATAATTTCGTTTTTACCTACTAATGCAATATATTGATAATTTAAACCTTTAAAGATTTTATTAACAATCTTACCATTAATCATTCCTTCATCTTTATTCGTAATAATTATATCTTCTGGACGAATGACAACATCTACTTTTTCATTTAAAGGAAATTCATCTAAACAATCAAAATTGTAATCCAATAATCTAACTTTTTTATTTCCTACAATTGTAGCGTTATAAATATTACTCTCTCCAATAAAGTCCGCAACAAATGCATTTTTAGGTTCATCATATATATCTTTAGGTTTGCCAATTTGTTGAATTACTCCATCTTTCATAACAACTATTGTGTCGCTCATTGTTAAAGCTTCTTCTTGATCATGAGTAACATAAATAAAAGTAATT
>CAVFIT010000137.1:0-2824 GCA_963622735.1 Phocaeicola dorei
GTTTAAACCTTATCAGGTTTTGGTGGGATACCCACACAACAATTCAAAAAAATAGCGGCAAATTACCACTATTAATTCTATATTATCATATAATTCCTTTTTGATTCATTTGATTATATACTTGATTAATTGCTTCTATATAACATACAAATGAAGGGTGATTATAATCATTTTTAGTAAGGTATTTATTCTTTATTTTTAGATAATGTTCTCTTACCACTTCCCACCAACCAGGTACTGATTTAATAGTATCAGCTTTCTTGGAATAATTTTTAGAACTAGGTGCCTCATTCCAATAATATCTATCATAATAAGAATTAGAACCTTTTTCATGTTTTAATCTATTCCACAAACCTCTAGTATCTTTTGTAACAATACAAATATCCATAGAAAATTCATAAGAATGATCATCAGTAAAATAAATTGGTTTAGTTGTTAAAGAAGATGTTGAATCATCACAATCTGATAATCCATTTTTACGTAGTACTTTATTAAATGATTTTCTCGCTAATTCTTTTAAAGCTTTACAATCAGTAAAATCATTACACATAAGAATATTCAAATTATAATCAAAATCAATTGGTCCATCTTCGTTTTGAGTGACCATATTTCTAGCTCCACTACCAACTAAGAAGAATTGAGTATTAATAAACTCTTGTCTTAATTCATCTTCTAATTCTTTCATAATTTCAGAGCATGTGCCTTGGGCTTTTTTTAAAAAATCTTTATCTTCTACATAATGAAACATAATATATTCCTTTCTTATCCCAACCCGCCCATTTAAAGTGAAGAAAATCTTTAAATCATTACATTATACGTCATTTTAAAACTTTGTAAATAGGTAAACTGCAAATATTCACCTGATTTTGATTGTTAAGCATATAAACCCATTATTATTTACATACTTACATATTACGCTTCTGGTTTCGTTAGGTGAGCCTTGCAGTAAAGCGCAAATCAAGGATTTTCTTGTATTATTATGTGATAGAAAGCAATAATTCACTTAATTATTATCATTACTTTTCCAAATTTTATTACTTGTAGTTCCACTGCTTTGAACTAAATTTCTTTTTTCTAACACTTCTAAATCATTTCTAATAGTTTTCCTATCTAAAGAAAATACTTGTGAAAGATTAGTAATTGTTGAATTTTTAGTTTTTAAATAAGATAAAATACTTTGTTGTCTTTCAGTCAAATCCGAAATAATTTGAGGCACATAATTAGCATTATCAATTTTTACCACAAAAAATGAATTCCGAATTTGATATGTAACATGTTCCAATTTATCATTAAATAGTTTCGCTGTTGCATTAGTTATTTTCGCTAATCCAGAGCCTCTTCTATTCATGTATCCTAGTCGCCAAAACACATCAGCAATGTAAGGATTTCTTCTCATCGATTCAAAAGGGTAATCAACAACTTTTGGAACAGAATCACCAGATGCCATTGTTCCAGGAGATGTGATCTCAATTCTATCATCATAAATATTCATTACAACTTCAGCACCTATATTATTATAATTTCTATGAATTATAGCATTTACAAGTGCTTCTAAGATGGCTTCTTCACTATAATCTGGTTCATAAATTGTCTGTTCTTTACTTTTATGCCATCTAACATTAGTATGTGTTTTGAAAAAATCCAGAGCCAGTTTCAATTGCCTTATGATAGAGCCGCTAAATTCTTTATCGTCTTGAACTTCTTGCTCATTAACTTTATCTAACCCATTCCATCTAGTACAAAATAACCTACTTTGCCTATAGTTATTATTATCAGCAAGTAATACTCCACAGTTTGTTAAATACCCATCTTTTGTTACTAAATTAAAAGAAATATAATCTTCCTTAGAAAATTTAGTTCCTGTTTTTTCATAAAAATCTGTTTCTAAAATAGAAAAAGCAAAATCATCCTTTTTATAACCAGTAATAACCGAGTCATAGGTCTTACCTGTTCCCTTTAAAATCAATTCATTCAATATGTAATTAGGGCATTCTATTGAGGATGAACCTTGCCTAATGAATGCAATTTTTGTTCCTTCATGTTGATAATAGTATGGCGTAGAATTTCCTTGTGATACACTAAGGCATAAAAATATTTTATTTTCTTCTTCATACGGCTTTATTTGAAAGACAATTTTAGGACTAATAAATTTATCTATTAAATTCGTTATTTTTTCTATTACAATTTTAGGGTTATCTATCCCAATAATTTCTTTATCATCATTAATTCCAAAAAATATTTTTCCACCAACACCATTTGCAAAGGCAGAAACAGATTTAAGCCATGATTTAGGCTTACTATCTTCTAAATTTTCTTTAAAATCATAATCTGTACATTCAGCTATCAAATCTTTAAACACAATAAATCACCTCTGTAAATTATTATATTAAACTTTGAGTAGTTTGTCCATATGAATTCCCCAAACTTTTCCCCGAACTCCCCAAACAATACTCAAACAACTTTCTTTTATTATGATTATTTATTTTTAAACTATTTAATTTTAAATATCGTACAAACAAATCCATTATTATTTCCATATTTTTCTATTACACCCCTGGTTTCACAAGGTGAAACAGCAGTAAAACGCAAGACTTTGCACTATCTTGTATTATATTTAGGCAATTTGAAGGTAAAAATACGAAAATTCAATTATTCTTTGAATTTATATTTACTTTACCCTATACCTTCAACCTTTTCTAACAAATCTAATTCTTTAAATTTATTAATATATTTAGTAGCTGTATTAGGCGAAATATTTAATAGTTCTAGTAAATCTTTTGGTGAAAAAATAGTATTTGATAATGCAATATAAATTTTATCCATG
>CAVFIT010000138.1:0-2785 GCA_963622735.1 Phocaeicola dorei
TAAAATATACTATAAATAAAATATCTATTATAGAAGCCAAGAATGATATCTTTTCTAAATAAAATAAAATCTTACTTTTTTATAAATTTCTTTTAAAAAGTAAAGACAATTATTATCTTTTGATTATTCCCTCAAATACTCTGCCAGAAGGTTCCTTAGGTAATTTAATTTTAATTACATTATTCTCAAATGAATAAATACAATCTAAAGATAAAGGATAAACTAGAGATATTTTTTGGATATCATACTTGCTAAGATCAACTCTAATTTCATTTTCTTCATAACTTAAATTAATGATGGAGAAAATAATTTTATCATCATCTTTTAGACCAAAACTAACAACTTTATCACCCCAATGAGATATGCCAAGGGGATAAATAGGTACAGCGTTTTTCTTCCATACATTTATACTTTTAATAAAAGAAACACCTTCTTTTACTAAGTTCATTTCTTTTTCACTAAGTAATGATAAATCACTTGCTAAATGAATGCGCCCAAACATCGAGTTAATCATATTTAGTGTTACGCTTTCTACAGATCTTTTAATGTCATTATGCATAATATCAGTAGGATAGGACCATACAGCAGCTTGTTCTGGTAAAGCAGCTGTTAATACATTTCCAGATAAATATGGATATAATCGATAATCTGTCTGATCACTTGTTGATTGAATTGGGCAAATAGAAAGAAGACCATAATCCATTCTATTTCCTCCGCTTGCACAATTTTCAATAGTAAGGTTAGGATATTTGTCCATTAATTCGTTAAGCCACTTTTTAAACGCTACATAATGTCGATATAATCCTTCTCCAAAAGATGAGGAATAACGATCATTTCCTACACCTGCTTCAGTATTATAATCATTCTTAATATAATCTAATTTATAAGTATCTACTAAATGAGAAACAATTTTAAAAGCATAATCATATACTTCTTTATTTGAAAAATCTAACATTGCTCGATGATGATTGACTATAACCTTACCATTTATTTGAAAGAACCAATCTTTTGGTAAAGATTTAAACAAAGGACAATCAATACCCATCGCTTCGATTTCAATCCATATACCAACCTTCATTCCTTTCTCTCTAATTTTATCAAGAACGTAATTCATTCCATGAGGCCAGTTCTCTTTTTCTTCTTCCCATATTCCTAAAATGCCCCACCAATCACTACCTTTAGCAAACCAACCGGCATCGAGTACAAAAGTATCCGCTCCAGCATTTTTAACATTATCAATTAAAGGTAAAATAAGTTCTTCTGTCTGTTTATCCCATAAACAATGCATATAGTCATTATATATAACAGGCATTTCTTCAAGGTCTAATGATGGTCTAATAATTAATCTTCTATATTTAGTGACTTCTTGAATAACTTTTTCAAAACTATCACCAAAGCTGACACTAGAACGAGGTGAAACAAATATTTCGTTTTCTTTTAAAGGATAACTCCAATCCGATTCAGTATGAGTGCCTCCACTGCTAGATAAATAAATAGTATTTCCATTATCTGCTACTTCAATGTGCCATGAACCTGTTTCTTCAATTTGAATTAATTCAAATTCATTTAACTCTTTGTCTTCAATAACACACATTGGAAGATATTCTTTTGTAGACCAGCTTCCTACGTTATTAAGATTAATGCGTTTAAAACATGTATTGTTATTTCCATTATATAAACCAAGATGACGAAAAGAATCAACTTCCCATTGAGCTTCTACATACCAACTATTATGTGGAGTGTGAAAATATAATTTATCATAAGGATTTATTTTTCCTTTTTTTCCTAAACCATATTCTAAATAAGAAGAAACATATTCTAATCTTAAAGATGAATTAGAAATATTTTTAACTTCATTCCATGTTGAAATTGTGTGGCATTTAGAGATAAGCAAATAATGTGTCTTAACTAATAAAGTATCACTCTTAGTAACTAAAATAAGTTCAACTCCTAAAGGCGTATTAAGAACATCATGACTCACATATTTAGCGTTGATACCAAATGAAGTTTCACAGTTTTTTAAACCATGATGTCCATTTTGATCCTCACCTTGAACTTGTATTTCTACTGGACGATAAGTATATTTATCTGCTTCATCTAATTGATTTTTTTCATTTAATCCAATACTTGTAAGTCTAACAAAACCTTTGTCTAATACTTCAAGTTTAACATGCATATCATTATGATTAACTTTAATTATCTTTGATTTCATTATTTTCACCCTCCATTAATGATGTATTTAAGCCTTTATGATAAAAATTTGGATAATTTGTTTTATTTATATTTTCATCAAATTTATCTAAACAAAAAGAATATAGTATCATTGCATAAAGCGGAGATAAAAGAATTGCGACAACAATAACACTGTCATAAATAATTATTGGCATATTTGGAATAAAAGCTAATAATCTTGGGATGAGTGGAAATAAAGAAAATAAAAACATTTGTGGAAAATATCTAATAGCGAACTTTATTCCATTAGATATATAACCACTAAATTTCAAATTATAATAATGAGATTGTATCGCTGCAAAACAATTAACAGGATATAAAACTATATAAAATAAACCTAAAACTATAAAATAAAAGATTCCTGTTGAACTTAATAAAACTAATAATATATTTATTATTCCAAATAGTAAGCCAAATAAAGCCCATTTTAAATTAAAACCCTTAATAAAATCTTTCCAAAAGAGAACGCCTTCATTTAAAGAAAGATGACGATGAACCTCACATAATCCTCCAAATCCAAGAAAAGGCAATATAACACATAATGTTTTAATAC
>CAVFIT010000139.1:0-2761 GCA_963622735.1 Phocaeicola dorei
ATACAACTAATCAAAGTAGTGTAGTTATTGATGATGTAATTAAAAATAACATTATTAATTCTTATAACTCTGCATTATCTTCTACTCACACATTAAAATTAAATAAAGGTAATTTAGTTTATAAGAATAACAATAAACCAGTAACTTTAGATTTCTCTGGATTATATTTATTAAGTAGTAACTCATTAAATTCCTATGTAATTGATGCAAACTACAATTATGATTCATCTAAAGAAAGTTTTAATATTGTTTCAGGTGCAAGTGATTATTCTACAATTACTTATAATGATAAAGTATATTTATTCTCTTCTTCAAATGAACTTGGAGGAATCTTATCTTTCCCATCAACAGTAGATAATAAATACCCTTTAATCAATTTAGATTTTAAATTCTCTACTCTTTTAAATGATGTCTTAAAATTAGATTATTCTGATTATAATGTTTATTCATCATCTACTGGATATACATTTATTAATGATAATACATCTATTAAAGTAGATAGTAATTATAACTTATTAGAAGTTAAATCAAATTATAATGATTATTTATCATATTCATTAAGTTTTAATGAATTAGATACCTCTTCTTCATCTAAAGCTGATGAAGAAAGTGAAAACTTCATTACTACTTTAAAAAACTTATTTAATGATTCTAACTTCAATATTGATTACAAAGCTGAAATCAAATCAAGCGTTGGAAGCAATTTAAAATACAATGGTAATGTTTCTTCTTCTGCTAATTCTTTATCATTAACTGTTAATGAATATAAAGATAACAACTTACTCAATCAAATTGAATCAACATATTCTGATAGTAAAGTTTATTTTAATATTTCAAATGGTTACGAAACTGGATATTTAGAAGATATTGATGAATCAAACTTTGCAACTATTGTTGATGGATTAATGAGTGCAGATTCATCATTTGATTATTCATTTAATTCTCCACTTAATAATTTGATCAATACTAGTGAATTTGAATCTATTTTAAATGGTAATTATTCATCTTCATATATTGAATCTTTAAGTGAAAATTCTTCATTAGTATCTTTTAAGATTAATTCTTTAGCATTTGGATTAAAAGAAGAATACTTTATCCGATTTGAATTAGAACTTGAAAATTACAAATTAAAGAAAATATCTATTAAAGATTATAAATCAGATGATAATAGAATTATGAATGTAGAATTTAATATTAATAATACATCAAATGTATCGTTTAAATTAAATACTGACTCATATCCAATCTATAATTCATTATTACCATACTACAAGAAAGTAACATTCATTGTTAATGAGATTAAAGCAGGTGGTGATTTTGCCACTTCTATTATTCAAGGTAACACCACTTTAGGGTTAGGAACCCATTACGATGTTAATTTAGGTAAATCCATTAATAACATTAAACTTGAAGATTTAAATGTTGCATTAACTGATTTAACAATTAATTATAATGATGGTTCAAATCCACAAAAAACTTCAAGTTTAGCAACTGCATTATTTTTAATGGACACAACTAGTGATGCACAAACTGATTTTAATATTACTATTGATAGTGTTAATTACAAAAATAAAAAATTCTATATTGAATTAAAAGATAGTACTACAGAAGCTGTTAGTAGATACACATTAGAAAAAAATTCACTTTCTGGATTAATTCAAAAAATTAGTCAACTTAGTGGATCTAATAACACAACAACTGATGGAACAAGTAAAATTACTGATGAAATTACAAAAATTTCTGATTTAATTAAAGGATTACAATATAACTTATATTTTATCCAACTTAAAAAAGCAATTACTCAAAATATGTCTTTTAGTGGATTAAAAAAATATATGGAAATAAACGTTAATCAAGATTCAAATCTTGAAGTTAAATTTAAATTAAGTAATATCTTTGGTGGATCTTCTCCTTTATTTAATGTTAATATGGGTAGGTTCAGTGAAAATGCTGAAGTTAACTTAACATTATCAAAAGATGATTCGAAAATTCTTTCATTAGGTATTTCTGATATCGTATCTACTAGTAAGAATTCAGATGGTAGTATTGCTTCAGAAACTACTGTTTCAAATACCTCAATTGGATTAAATGAATTTAATGAAAAAAACATTTTAACCGATACAGTTATTAAAGACGAATGGGAAAATGAAGAATCTCCAAAGAAAGCTAAAGATTTAAATGAAGTTGTTTCGAAAATTGCTGATGTTGTTGATGTTTATGGTTCAATGATTCAAAAGAATTCAGTTCTCCAAAATTTGATTACAATTGATTTTGCATATACTGATAATAGAGATGAAAGTAAGAAGAAATCAATATCTCTTCAAGGTAAATTAGCATCTAAAATCCATTTCAATGATAAAGCTAATATTGATGATAAATATATTGAAGGATATATTCCATTAAATATTACTCAAACAACTGATAGTACAAAAGATACAACTAATTCAATTAATAAAGTAAGTTTACAATTCATTTATAGTGATAATGATGCTGATGGAAGTCATTTTACAAAATATGTTGAAAAAGGAAATGAAAATAGACTTAAAGCAGGTACTCAAATTGGGTTATCACTAGGATATGCAAGTGGTGCAGATAGAAGCGGATCAAAATTATATGCTTATTCTGATCATGAAACAGTAAATTCAATGTTAAAATCTTTATCAACAATTGGCAAAGAAAATACATTATGGCCTTATGAAATCATAAGAACTGTTCAAGCTTATTCTTTAAATATTGAAAATCTTATTAATAAAAAAGATAT
>CAVFIT010000140.1:0-2752 GCA_963622735.1 Phocaeicola dorei
TCCATTTAGTGCTTTTTTTGCTTTACCTAAGCGGAATTTAACTGCGTATTATTTTTCTTACTATGTGATTTTCACTAACGGCGGAATTTAAGTGTATAATTCACCCTAAATTTGAAAATAAAAAGTTCACCATAAGATGAACTTTCTAAAGAAATGAGTTGACCTCTCTATCACATATCTCATTATTTTAAAGCCCCCACTTTAAAACAATAGTTAAATCAAAGAGTTCAACAAAAATAGATTAAAAAGATTTTTGTTTTTTCCCTTGATTAATAGGAATTCCATCCTACTAACTATAGAATAAAACCTATTGTTACACTATAGATGTAACAATACAATCTTTTTTCATTTTTTTATAGATTTTTTAAAAAAAGGCTATGAAATAATCATAACCTTTACATTTATTATTTAATTTCTAATTCCAAATTTTGTTATTAAGATCTTAATAATAAATATCCTCATCAGTTAATTCATTAATGATATTAGAAACACTCTTATCGATTAAAATATAATTATCCAAATAATTATCCAAATCATCAATATTTATAAATTCAATATACCTATGATTTTCATTTGCTAAAGAAATAATGCTTTTACCATTATCATCATATGTTGAAATCATATAATATACATCTTTGTAATTAAATGAAACATCAAAATTAGATAGAATTAACTTGTTAAACTTTTCAATAGACATTCTATTAGACTCCTTTTTTGATTTATTACATTATTTATACAATGATAATAATATAAAAACTCTATCCTTACATAATGATTTATGAGAGGATACTGTCTACATTGAAATTTTGTGAACTCTTTATTAATTTATAAAACTTTTAGATGATATCACACTTATTTTTTAAATAATTAATTGTTTATAATATATTTTTTTATAGAAACTATAGATTTTTTTGTTTCATCACCTAAATATTTACCCAAAACATTAATATTTATCCCAATATCTGCAACTATACCTTCAAGCAAAGAAAACTCTATAACTTCAGTAATTTCTTTATCCTTTGAATTTAAACATAGTTCTATAAATTCGAAGGATTTAGTAATTTCCTTAGTTTTATTATTTTTAATTGCATCTAATAAAAAAGGCGTTACTACAAATTCAAACCAAACATGCATTCCATCTTGCTCATCAATATTATTTTCATTTATGTATTTTGACAAATCATTTTCAGATACGCCGACATATTTTTTAAATTCATTAAACATTTCATTATATTTCATATTATCGTTTTAAAGCCCTTTCTAATTTTTTGATAAGATTTTTAGCAATCTTTAATTCTAGTTTTGACAAATCTTGACCTAAAATCTTATTTTTAATATGCGTTATCATTTCTACAGCCTTCTTCTCATGTGTTCCACCATTATTACCAAGACCAATTCCTGTTTTTCTTTCAAACAATACAATTGATGCAGTACCTCCATCACCGATAAAAGATCCTGGTCTATAAAGTTGAGAAATAGCGTTCTTTAAAGATTTATTCTTAACTTTATTTAATAATTTATCTCTTCGAGACTTACCTATCCATTTTTTATATTGTGCAGATAAAACCTTGCCATTTGGCCCTATATAAAAATCAGGTTCTCTTGTGATTGATAAATCCCCCTCATCTTTTTGTGAAGTAAGAAAATCAATTAACTCATAATTTTCAATAGTTGTTTGCCCTTTAACTCCTGTAGATAGACCACTATTAATTTTTCTTCCCATTAATTATTACCTCCACAATTTCTAATTTGTAGAGTATTTAAAACATAAATAATTGGAATTTCATTTTTAGTAGCATATTCTAAGAGAACTGTTGATGATTCCTTTGATGCAACTGTATAAACTATTAAGGCTTTAGGACGACGTGTATCTACCAAAACCTTCAATGCTTTTACGAACAGTTCTTTCTCAGAAACAGTCATTACGCCCTTTAAACTAATACATACATTAGACCCTTTCATTATATATTCAAAGCACCAGTTAAATGTATTTTCTAGTCCGTATGTCATTAAAGGGAAAACTATACCATTACATTCGAAACAAAACCATAAATATACAACGATTTGTTTTTTAATGTTATGAATAATTTGTTCCTCATCAAAATCTCCATATACAGAGTAATCAATGGGTACAAAGAACTTAACACCTGTATATCTATTCTTATAATATTTCAACAGCTCAATATCTTTGTAAATGATTGCATTATATAACCCATCTATAGTATCAAAATGTGAATCATCATTAAAGAAACATACACACGTACTTTCAGTTTTATGAAACAATCCCGGCTCACTATCTAAAGCAAAATAATCAGGATATGAATCAATAAATGATCCTATATCAGGCAAACATTTAGAATTAAATTTAGTTGTCTTATTAGTCAAATATAATCCATAAACATCACTTGAGTTTATAGTCTCATAATCAATGACCAAATCAACAGATTCACTAATTTTAGATACCTTGCGTTTCTTTCTAGATTGAAATGTTTGTTTTTTCATTTACTCACCTCAATCTTTTTTACATTTTAATCTAGATTGAAGCAAAATAAACATTATTAAAATAAATGATAACTATCATTTTTGCAAACCTCCGGCATTAAAATATTTGTCTTATTAAGTATTTAAATATTATTAAAAACTTACATCTTAGTGTCTTGACATAAAGACATGGGTTTGCTAAACTTATCTTGCAGTGAGCGTGATTAAACATGCTAACCCCACAGGAGCTATTGGCGTAGTTCCTGTTTTT
>CAVFIT010000141.1:0-2728 GCA_963622735.1 Phocaeicola dorei
CTTTTAGATGGTAGAAATAGAGATTTATTAATTGATAGAGCAAATTTTTATAGAACGATAAATAAACTTGAGGCAGCTAAAAAAGATTTTATTGAGGCGTATTTTATTTTTAGAGAAAAGCCATTACTTGAGTATATTGTAAATTTAAAGTTTTCTACAAATGATTTTAATAAAGATGCATTATATGAAGATATACTGGATTTAAATACCCCTGAATCAAGAGCTTATTTAGGTAACGTCCATTATAATAAATATGAATATGATGTTGCTAAAGAATATTATTTAGATGCATATTTGATGGGATACCAACAGGATGATATTTCTAGAGTAATATTTGAAATGCAAATTAAGACTGAAAGTAAGTTGGAATATATTAAAGATAATTCTATCGCAATACTAAGTAATGGCGAAGAATATTTGACCCTAGTTTTCCTAAAGGAATACAAAAAAAATCTTAATTATATTGACAATGATAAATTTAAAGTAATTTCCTTAACCGGTAAATATTCCTATTTAAAATTCTCAAAAATTAACTCTTCAATAATGTTTGATGATGAGAAATGGAAGATAGATAAGGTATTTGATATTTATGAATATCTAGCAAGTAAAGGATTGGGTAACCTACTTAAAAATCCTAATACTAAGACATTTAGTATTGGGGAACCTAATGATCCAATTAAAGAAATCAGAGAATACATGATTAAACTTGATCAAACTAAAAAACATGATCTAGATGATATTATGACAAATCCTATGAAAATATCTTTTAATTATGTTTCTAGATATTTCAATAATGATTATGTTCAAATGCTTGAAAGTATAAGATTTAAATATGGAATAAATAACAATATAAATTATCTATTAGGGGAAACAAATATTAAATTGTTAGTTAGCGCGGAAGAAGTTTATATTCTATATAAATTTAAGGATTACTTTGACTATAAATTTGATAGACTATTTTTAACTAGAGAAATATACAATTATTATAAAGACTTATGTTATAAGAATATTGTAGAATTAGATGATGATAATCACATGATTGGTGTTGTTCACAAAGGTGATTTTGTTATTGTTAAAAACACAATTGAAGATAAAAAAAGTATGAATATTTTATGGAATGATTTTAATTTATTCTTAGACCAATTTAACGTACTTGATAAAATTGATTTAGAATTAGGTTGCTTTGAAAACGTGAACAAGATTGATAGTTTGTATGCTTCGATATTAAATGTTAGATTGAAAGATAACTCTTATGGCCTATTAACAGATGATAGTTTTCTTAAGAAGTGTTCTGATATGCTCAAATTCAGTAATATTGGTCTTACATCGCTTTTTAATGTGTGTGGAAAAATTGAAAAAATGGAAGAATTCATTAAAGAAATGCATAACTTCGGTTTTAACTATTATATAAACATTGATTTATTTTTGAAACTTCAAAATGATGAAAAATTATGTAAAGATATTTTATATAATGATTCCAATTATTTTGAAGTGGAGAAACATTTAAAGTTAATCGCACTTAACTTTGCAATATCTAGTAAGAATAATATTAAATTAAATACTGATATGAATATAATACTAAATTTACTCAAATCGTTTGCGAATGAATAGATTAAATTTTACTTTCTAATATACATAAAGGACTAACATTTGTTAATTGATTTGAATGTAATTTTTCTAGATATGAACTTGAAGCTATTAAAAAGGTTAATGGTAAGTCTATACTTGATTTAAGCAATATGTATGCTCCTATATGCATCGCTCATTGCTTCTTTGGAAATATGGTTAACCCTAAAACTATAATATTAGGAAACAATCCATCATATTCACAAATATTTGAAGATTTAGAATATTTAGAATATAGAGATGAAATACTAGGTAAATACATAAATTATTCAAAGACTGAATTTCTTGATTATACGAATAGAGAATTCGACATAAGAGAAAAATATAATGATTTACCAAAACCAAGAGGATCTAGAGGAAATAGATCAACTTATGAATGGTGGACAAATAATGTATTTAATGAAGAAAATAAGGAAAAGTTTAAAATAGAAACAACCGCTGTATTTAACATAGTAGGTTATCATAGTCATTCTTATAGCAGTATTAAGGAAGAAGCGTTGATTGATAAAAAAGATGAATTGAAAGAAGTATTGTTGAAAGATAGTTCGTTAGATAAAGAAGCTATCTCTAAGTTGTTAGATGATAATTATAATTATAGATTCTTACCAACAAGTAATGCGATTGCAAGATATATTAAAGGATTACTTGAAAAAGGTAGTATTGAAATATATACCTTGTGGAAAGATTATAAGGATTGGTATAAATTGTTTACTGAATTAAAAAAATACAAAATAAACGATGGAACAGATAATTATATTATGAAAAGCAAAAAGAAAGATGAATAAAAATGCCTATATCTAGAGCTTTATATAACGCTATATTAAAAGAAGATATTAATACTAGTACATTAAATAATGATTTAATCAAAGTATTAAAAGAAATAATAAACAACAACATTATTATTACTTACAATAATAAGAAACTAACTATACATCCTTATTGGATAGAATTATATTATTACATTTAGGGTAATACTAACTTACAAGATCTATTTTGTGATATTGATGACTTAAAGAAGACTAATGATAAATTATATTTTAAATCTTGTAAGGGTACTAAGTGGAATCGTAATAGAATGGATATATGTTTAGGTAATGATAAT
>CAVFIT010000142.1:0-2690 GCA_963622735.1 Phocaeicola dorei
TTTTGCATATCCCTAACTCCTTTTATATTGTATAACATTTGATATACAATTTCAAATAAAAAATAAAATGTTTTGTCTTTCTTGCTTATAACTTTCAAAAAAGAGTCATGCAATAAATTAATTAAGTTTTATTAAAAAAGTGATTAACTTCATCTTCAAGTTAATCACTCTAAAATAGATTTATAATTCTTAAATTAATTCTCTGTTAATTTTTGGGTTGCTTCAACTGTTAAATCAAATGAAGCTTTTTCATCTTTAGCTAAATTATTAGTATCTAAATTTAAAAATTCTAATGAAACAGTAAATTCACAAGCACTATCAGATGTTGCCATTACTCCACTAAAGATAGTTGAATTAGTACATTCTGATAACATATAAGTATAAGTATCATCACCTTTAACAATCTTTACTTGTAATTGTTTAATTAAATTAGAACCACTATCCTCGATATCAGTATCTAATTTTACTGTGTAATCAAATGCAACTGATCCATTATTACTAATTTTTAAATCAGCACTAAATTTGGAAGTAGGAACTATAACTTCTTTATCATCTAAACCAAAGATATTTTTATCAGTAGCTTTTGTAAAATCAACAGTTTCATCTTTTGTTTCAGTAGTTAAATATCCCTTATTATTAAGAACTGTTTTAGAATAACGTGTTCTTACTAATGAAACATTTAAATTACCAGCTTTTAAGTGGGTATTTGCATTAGCTGATCCAGAAAATAATGCATATGTTCCACCAACTAACAAAGATACACCAAGCATTCCTAATACAGATGCTGATAATAATATTTTCATTTTATCTTTTGCCATACATACCTCCTTTATTAATCATTAATTGTTTTTATTTTTTCTTTTTAACTTTTTAATCTTTAAATATTTTTATTCTTCATTTGTAGAAACATTAATTGAATTTTCTTCTTCATTAGTAATAGAATCTTCTTTAATTTCTTCATTACTTGATGATGTTTCAATATTTACACCTTCACTTGAAATAGAAGCATCCTTAGATTCTTCACTAACTAAAGAATTATCTTCATTAGCCTCTTCACTTAAAGGAAGTTCCTTTTTTGATTCTTCAATAAGTAAAGGCATCTCACATTTTACTACTTCATTTGAAGTAGAAGAATCAGTAACTTTTTGTTTATTTTTCTTACGTTCTTTTTCTTCAATAATAATTTCTCGAACAACTACTGCTACGCAAAACAATGCAATAATTAATACGATACAAATAAAAATAATAATTAAAATTTCCATAAAATTTATTCATCCTCACTTTTAGCATTTGTTTTTTCTTTTTGTAGTAATTCAATCTGTTTACGAAGTTCTTCAATTTCTTGTGATTGAGACTTAACTTGCTCTAAACTCTTTTCTTTCTTTTCAACCATTACTACTTTAACAATTCTTACAACACTAACAGTAATAATGATTAAACAAGGAATAATAATAAGAAATACAGTTCCCCATGTTGAACGTAAAGCGTATATCATTAATCCAAGAAAATACGATTGTCCTTTTACTTTACCAACAATATAATTTGGTGAATCTACTAAAGTAGTATCAATTACTTGCTTTAAAACACCACTATCTGATGATTTATTATCGCCTGCTAAAGTAATAATATATCCACCAGTTTTAGGTTCAATAGAAACAACACGGTGAGTAATGGTTTCTTGTTTGGTGTAAGTGTATTTAAATGTTAAAACATCACCAACTTTAATATTAGAAAGCCATTCTTGCTTTTTAGTCTCATCTGTAGGTATAGTCTCTACAAAAACGCATGATTTAACAGGAATAGATTTAATTTCATATTTGCTAACATCCGTCTCATCACATTGAGCCATAGAATCAGATGCAACAAATCTTAATTGAGTATTGAATATAGTAGCAGTTCCATCACTATCTTTCTTGGAAGTAATATTAATAACAATCATAAATGCAGCTAAAGCTACAAATAACACTAATAAAATATCAACTATAACATTAAATACTATTTTTAATATTCTTTTATTCTTATCTTTAACACATTCTTCCATTATTCTATATACCTACTCTTACTCATTAAATCTATATAAAAATTAGCATATGTGTTTTGGGCTTCGTTTCCAATACTTTCATCCATAGAATATGTTAATGAAATTTTTCTAACACTAGGTCCTAAAACAAATACTTCATTTTTATTTAATACTTCTTTAAATGATTTATTAATATTAAATTCATTTGCAGAAATTGACAAAGAAAGATAATTACTTAATTCACCAGGATCATCCAATTCATAAAACGATATACTAAAATTAAATTCATCAAAATATTTACTATCAATATTAATTGTGTATGATCTTTTACTTCCAGGAACGATATCTTCTAAATCTATCTTTAGATTTTTAGTAGTTTCTTCATTAATAGTTACTGTTATCTCATTAGGTAAAACAGTATTCTTTTTAAAATTAACAAAAAGAAGCACTCCTATTAAAGAAAGCGCGCTAGTAACTAATACAAGTATGTTTTTTGTAAAGCGTTTCAATTTGTAATCCTTCCTTAATCATTTAAATTAAAGTAATTAGCATTACTTCAAAACCCTTTTTACCCTATCTAAATTATAAAGACTAAATACAAAAAATACAATAAATAATAACAAAAGGTACGGAATTTAACCATACCTTATGCATTTTCCTTTATAATTTA
>CAVFIT010000143.1:0-2653 GCA_963622735.1 Phocaeicola dorei
TTTGGAAAACTAAACCGATACCTCTTTTTTCAGGAGCTAAATGAGTAACATCATCTTCACCAAACCAAATTTCACCTTTAGTAGGAGCTTTTAATCCTGAAAGCATATATAGCGTTGTTGATTTACCGCATCCAGAAGGACCAAGTAAACCAATAAGTTCACCATCTTTAATATCTACACATAAGTCATTAACAGCAACAGTATCAGGAATATTTGCTTTCTTATTTCCTGTTGGGAATACCTTAGTGAGATGTTTGATTTTAATTTCCATAAAAATACCCTATCCTATAATCATTAAAATTGTATCCTTTATAATATATAAAATAAAAGAAGAAAAGTAAAGATTATATATTGTATATAAAGCGTATTTTAAGCACACCCTTAATTAGAGCTTAATTAAATAATTTCTAAATATTTACCTATATCTTGATAATCGTCTATCCAAATAACAATCAAATCAAAAGTGAAGAAATAAGAAGTAATATCTTTATAAACATTTTCTGAATAACCCTCTTCTTTTTTCAAAAAAATGAAATTAAATTTAAGATAGTTATTAGCTAATTCAAGTAATCTTTTCATATCTGGATCAGTTAAAGAAATACCAATAAATATGCAAGTATTAAACTTAAAATCATGTAATTGTTTAGAAATATTCCATGAATATGGATTATTGTATAAATAATAATATTCAGATTCATTAAATATTAAAGAATCAGTATATCTTTTTTGCTCATATTTATTATAAGGAAGCAAACCATGGACATGATAAATATTAACTGCAGAATCTTTATTAACAAAAGAAGTATCATCATAAATAGTAGTATATAAAATACCTCTCTTTTTAAATAAATACTCTAAATTAGTATCATAATTATATGTAATAACATCTGTACCTTTATGAGATAAAATATAATTTACACATTGATATAATGTAGATGTTTTATCATCAAAATCTTTTTTAACATTACATAAATAAAGTTCTCTATTAATAGATTTATATGGGTCAAATCCACTAGTTTTTAAAACCATACTAGAAGTAAAAAATTCTTTACCTACATAGTTTTGAATCTCTTTAGCAAATTTATAATCCCCTTTATAAAAATCATTATTTAACGCATCCATTACTCCTGACCATGTCTTAGCACCATATTCAGCATTAATACCTGCACCAATAACTAGATCAGTTTTAATTTTACAAGTGTATAATTTAATTAACCAAACTACAAACGAAGGGGCTGACTGATTAAAATTATTACCTTTAATATCGTTAGATAAATGATATAAGAGCTCATCTGTAACAGCTTCTTTATTTTTAAAATAGCTTCTTTTAAAATATTTACCTTCTATATAACCATAAGAGACAAATTGAACCCCATCAAAATAAATATTTAGACTTTCTTTTGGAACATAGAAATTTTCTTTACTAGCATCGTTAATTTTAATAAAGTTAACATTGCCCATAACATCCATTTTTTCTAAATCTATGTCCTTTTTATCCATATAAATATGAATTACATATTTATGAATATGTTCTTTTTTAGAAGTGACGATCGCTTTAAAATCACATGTAGGATCAAAATGAAAACCGAAAGATCTTAAAGTGATTGAATCGTAATCAACATCATTTAAATAATATAAAAACAAAAGTACTAATAAACATTTCTTTTTAAATAGATATTCTTCTCTAGCATTTTTCTTCATCTTCAATTAACCCCTTAATACGCACAAATATTATAAAATATATAAACAAAAATAATCAAAAAATATTGACAAATTATCTAGAATAAATCATAATAACTAGGCAACTAATTGGAGTAATACCCAAGTGGTGAAGGGGCCTCCCTGCTAAGGAGGTAGATAGAGCAATCTATGCAAGGGTTCAAATCCCTTTTACTCCGCCATTAAATGGAAAATAAGACACTAGATTAAACTGGTGCCTTTTTTCTTTATATAGATCTATTACTTTTTTATTTTTGTTCGTCAAAAAATAATCCTAACACATTAAAATGATAGTCAAAATATGACTATTATTAGTGTATTTGATTATTTTTTTACCTAATTAAACACCAAATTCCACCTATAGCGGAATTCAACCCACTATTTAATTTTATCTTTTATGTTATTAGAATATTCAGTTTCTAGCCTTTGATTACTCAATTTCTAATGGAAGCGAGATTTCTACTGCTATTTCTTCTTTCTATTACAGCCAACATCCATTTGTACCCTTACAACAAAGTGACCAGGTATATAATATATTCCAATTATGTGACTGCCACTCATTTTTGTTCTATTTGGTGGACCTAAATAAAGAGGAGACGAACTTAATTACGCTAATCTATTCTATTTTCGGAAATAATGTAATATCCTCCGGTTTTGCGTGAGCCATTAAATTCAACATAATCACTTAATTTTCTTTTTAAAGAATTACGAATGATATCTATAGTTATATTTGAGTACTGTTTTGTTAATAATTCTAGCAATTGTTTGGCATTAGATCCTGGATACAAACTTATTGCTCTAAGTATAGAAACGTCAACATCATTTAATTTATCATTTTTAAATTTTAATGAATCATTTATTTGGTCATTTATTTGGTCGTTTATTTGGTCATGAAAATTTAAGTTAGGTAAACGAATAATAAAAAAGTTTTCAC
>CAVFIT010000144.1:0-835 GCA_963622735.1 Phocaeicola dorei
ATATATTATAGCTGTTGACACAGTGTCAACAAAGGGAGAGAAAGATGAATAAAATAATTTTAAATAATGGTGTAGAAGTTCCGAATGTCGGAATTGGGACTTTTTTATTAGAGCCTAATGACTGCTATAATAGCGTTTTAAACGCTTTAAAATTAGGATACAGATTAATTGATACAGCAAATGTTTATGGAAATGAAGTGTCTGTTGGAAAAGCAATTAAAGCTAGTAATATAAATAGAAAAGAAATTTTTGTATCCACAAAATTATGGCCTAGTGAATACGAAAATGAAAATGCAATTGATCAAACTTTACAAAGATTAGATCTTGAATACATAGATTTACTATTTATTCATCAACCTACTAGTAACTGGAGACAAGGTTATAAACAATTAATTAAAGCATATAATCAAGGAAAAATTAGAAGTATAGGTGTTTCAAACTTTGAAGGAAATTATATATTAGATTTATTAAATGAATATGATATTATTCCACAAGTATTTCAATGTGAATGTCACCCTTTTTATCCTCAAACTGAATTAAGAAAAATTATCGATAAAAAGAATATTAAATTAATGTCATGGTATCCATTAGGTGGTAAAGGAATGACTAAAGATTTATTAAATAATGACATTGTTACTTCTTTAGCTAATAAATATAATAAAACACCTGCACAAGTTATATTAAAATGGCATGTTCAAACAGGATTTATTGTAATTCCAGGTAGTAAAAATATAGAACATATAAAAGACAATATAAATATTTATGATTTTAATTTAACTGATAACGATATGGCTTTAATTTCAAAATTAAACAATAATCAAAGAAGATATATTCC
>CAVFIT010000144.1:845-2625 GCA_963622735.1 Phocaeicola dorei
ATATATTCCTGATGAAACTAAATTAGAACTCTACTTAAACTTCAAACCTAATTACGAAAAAATTTAAATTAAATAGTTTTCAAAAAGAGAAGAAAATTTAACTCTTCTCTTTTAGTTTGCGTTTTTATTTTTATTACATAAGTATTTAATAAATATAATAAATAAACAAATTAATGCAACACATATACTAGTTATTACTAAGATTTTTGTTGTCTCCATACTTATTCTCACTTTCTATAATATTTTCTTTATTATTTGTTATTTCTTTTTCTTGCTTTATTTGATTTTTTATTCTTATATATTCTTTTCTAGATACAGGTTTAACTCTAAATATAAAGTAAGTATATTTAATACAAATTAGAACTAATAAAATAATACAAACTGATAATTTATTAGTAAAATACATAGTGCAAATTAATATAGTGGATACTAATATCAATAATATAAGTTCACCTTGTATAGACATTACTCTGTACTTTACAAAATTTTCTAAATGATTTTTATATAACTTAGTAGATAAAAACCAATTATTGAATTTAGTTGAACCTCTAACAAAACAATATGAAGTTAAAAGCAAAAATGGTGTAGTTGGTAAAATAGGAATAATAACTCCTATTGCACCTAATACTAATGATATACATCCTACTATTATATAAATTACCCTTATAATTTTACTTTTCTTCATCTTTATTCCTTCTGGTTAGCTATAACTAACTATTATAATAAATGAAAAAAGTAAATTTAGCAAGAAATTTACTCTTAAGTTTAATTACTTTTTTAAGTTTTTATATTGAATAAAGGCTATACCATCTTTTGATTTAACTTGATCAATAAAATATTTAACTTTATTACTAGCTGTTTTATACGCAAATTGAATAGTAATATCTAACATATCATTCCCTTTATCATCTTTAATACTATCAGTTGATATCTTTTTAATAACAATTCTATTAGAATCAGCAATTTCATGAGATAAACTAATGATATTTATATTTGGATTTACAACCATTTTAACTTGAGGGCATCTTTTTTCAATATATTTTTCTACATATATTAATGATCTTAAAAATATAAAGCTAACTCCTGCTCCTACTATAGCTTCTAATACAAATCCAGAACCACATGCTAGTCCAATAGCAGAACAGATCCATAATGTAGCAGCTGTTGTTAATCCTTTAACCGAAATACCAATTTTAATAATAGCTCCAGCACATAAAAATCCAATACCTGAAACAACACCTGCAGCGATTCTACTAGCATCATAACTTAATCCACTTGATCTAATCGCATAAATAGAAATAGTCATTAATAATGAACAGCCAACAGAAACTAATACATGAGTTCTTAAACCAGCAGATTGACCAACAATTTCTCTTTCAATACCAAATAAACAAGATAAAAAAGCAGAACACACTGTAGTGATTAAAACAAATAGTGCCATCCCATATCCATTATATCCATCTATTAAGCTAATAATCCACTGATCCATAATTAAAGCCCTTTCTTTTTAAGTATATTTATTTTATCACAAATTTACTTTTATTAAAAACCTATATTTTTATATTCAATTTTCAATAATTTCAAGAATAGATGCTTAATAATCCACATAAGAATTATTTTTAAAATCAATAATTTAATTAAGTTAATTTTTAAATACTTTTATAATTATTAGATTTTAGTTGATAGATATTTCTTAACTTGATATATTTAAGTAGAAATATGATATACGCATTTAAAAATATTAAAACAAATAAGTTAATACCATCCAAAGAAAAAATAG
>CAVFIT010000145.1:0-2590 GCA_963622735.1 Phocaeicola dorei
CTTTGTCTCATTTCTTAAATCACCTAAACCAAATAGTTTTTTTATTGATTCAACCTTTTCATTAATATATTCATTAAAATCTTTTTTTGAATCCATTAATTGTTTGCATGATTCCTTGACTTTAGAAAATTCATTGGAATCATAATAGGCTAAAATGTTTTCATTTAATGTTTTAATATTATTTATTTTTGATTTAATATTATTTATTTTCTTATCAACACGATCCCATTCTTTGCTTTCTAATGTCTTAATTTTATTGATAATTACTTGTTCATTATATAATTGTTCAAATGATGTATCTAACAAATTCTTTTGACTTTTAATTATATTTTTTTCTTGTAATTCAAATATTTCATCCATGATTTTATGAATTTTAAAAATCATATTATTTTTTTGTTCATCTAGTTTTTGCTTTTCAAGTTTCTTTTTTAAAGACTCATTAATTTTATCTTTACTTGAATTGATATTTGTCTCTATTGCATAAAGATCCTCTGGTGATATAATTAGTTCTTTAACACCTAAAAGATTATTAGTTCTACTAGAAATGTATCTCAATTGTATCCTGTGATTAATGCCTAAAGCTATATAACGATTAAGTTCATCTTTTAATAAGGGATAAGCTTCATTGTTTTTAAACGGATTATCATTATCAAAACTTTTAAATTTGGTTGAAATTTCCTTTTTCATTTCAAAAGTTTGTTTTATATTTTCAATCATGTGAATATCAGCTTTTAAGTAATCAGAAATATGATAATTATCTAATTTGATTCTGCTTTTAACATCGACACAATCATCATATTTATTATTAATTTTAGAAGCATATTGCAATATGCCCATATATTTAAATGCATCCGTTCTTAATTGTTTTAAAGCAATCATAAGTCTTGCTTTTTTAGCTCGTGCTTTTTTATTATTGATCACATTAAAAAGATAATAAAGTAATGCAATAATTATAAATAACAATATTAGTATTAAAAATATTTTCATAAAATCTCCCTATCAAAATCAATCATCATTATCATAATTATGATTTGTATTATTTTTCATTTACAAAAAGTCATTTATATAAATAATGATTTTAACTTAATTATGTTACTTTAAGTATATCACAATCACTTCATTAAATGCTATAAAAGTTTCTTTTTTGTATAAAAATTAAATGATATAACATAAAAAATGCACCTATGAAGATGCATCATTATATTAAAGTTACTTAACTAAAGTATCATATACAGCAAGTGCATAAGATGCACATTGCATATTATCACTATATGTTTTAAAGTATTCATTAGGATTATTTAAAATAAATTCCATATTATCTTTTGAGATCGGTCTGGCTTTCTTGCCATCACGATAAACATCAAAATAATTACTTGTTCTTTGCTCAATTACAAATGGTAATCCTGTAACTGTGTAAAAGGTTTCACCATCTCTTTTTTCCATTTCATTCCATAATTCATTAATATCCATATTTATACCTCTTTCTTATTTAATATCCATTTAATTTTAATAAATAATTAATAATAGACTTGATAAAGTTGATCAAAAATAAAATTTTCACTCCCATGTCTATACCCCAATTATATCATTACAATATTGTATAGTCTAGCAGGTAAATTGAATATTATTTTGTATTATTATTAATTTAATAGTACAATGTTGTACAATTAACTTGATAAATACAATATTGTTCGTATAACTTACATACTCTAACATATTGTACTATTAACTTCTTAAGTACTCTATTGTACTATTCAACTATAGAATTAAATGATCTACTTTCCTTAACTCTTCTTCTATCATACCAATATAATTCTATATAAGATATAACCATATGGAATACCATACCAAATCCAAACATATAGATTATAGTGTTAATATTAAATGTAATAGTATTTGTTTTATATAGTATATACCATATACCATAATAAACAAAGTTAACTAATATACTATTTATTGTGTTTAGGTATGTCTTACCTTTACCAATAAATATTGAATCAGGTATCATACATAATGTATAAGCTATATAGAATGGTACTAGTAGTAATAATATATTAAATATGTGTTCTGCATTCTCTAACTTTTCACAAAAGTTAAGAAATGGTTGCCATAGGGGTATTGAGATAGTCCATAATATAAATATAAATAATGATAATAAATAATAATTAGATCTAATCATATTATCATCTTCTTCTTTAGAATCAGTTTTAATTATCTCTAGCATTTCTGCTACTGGTATTAATAACCAACCCCAAATAAAGTTATTTGCTACCCAATAGTTCCCTTGTTCACTTACCATATTTACCATTTTAGCAATCATTAATGCATATACTATATTATCTATAAATTGTTGCATTCCTGAAAATAGACCAACCTTAATCCATGAGATATATCTTGAGCCATTACCTCTTTTAAATAGAGATGGTTTAATTAATTTTTCTAAATATAAAATAATAAATCCAGAAATAGCTAATATACTATTAGTTATCATATTAGATATTGCAATACCATTTACACCAAGCCTAGGAACAAGGATAAAGTCTGCAAGTATTCCAAGTATTACTTGAATACTTAAGAATATATAAACATT
>CAVFIT010000146.1:0-2535 GCA_963622735.1 Phocaeicola dorei
TATTAAGACTGTAGCAAAACTAGATATTCCTTTATTAGCGCCTAAATCATCTAGTTTTTCATTTGTCATAGCTTTTATGCTGACTTGGTCTATATCAATTTCTAATATTGAGGCGATATTTTTTCTAATAGAATCAATATATGGTTTTAACTTTATTGACTCTAATATAATTGAAATATCAACATTATTAATCACATAACCTTTTTGTCTTACTAGATCGTAACAATAAGTGAGAATTTTTGAAGAATCATAATTATCATATTTATGATCGTTTACTGGAAAATGTAAGCCTAAATCCCCTAATGCTAATGAACCTAATAAAGCTTCTGAAAGAGCATGGAAAACCACATCACCATCAGAATGAGCAACTAATTTATAGTTACAGTTAATTTTTTGTCCACCTACAACAATAAAACTATTTTCTTTTTCTTCAAATGCGTGAACATCATAAGAAGAACCTATTCTATATTCTAGCTTTGACATACTATTTTGTAACATTAAATTTGAAAAACATTATATCACCATCTTTAGCAATGTAATCTTTACCTACTGTCAAGACTTTACCTAATTGCTTTAAGGCGTTTTCAGTTAAATGTTTATCAATATCTTCAAAAGAATATACTTCGGCTTTAATAAATCCTTTTTGAAAATCAGTATGAATAATACCAGCACATTCACTAGCTGTATAACCTTGTTTAAATGTCCAAGCTCTAACTTCATCTTCACCACATGTAAAGAAAGTTCTTAAGCCTAATAAATCATAGCTAGCTTTAGCAAGCTTATCTAAGCCTGACATATTAGTTCCAAGCATTGATAAATATTCATTTCTTTCTTTTTCAGAAAGTGGAGCTAAATCTTGTTCTATTTTAGCTGATACAGGAATAGCTATACAATTTGTTGATTTAGCATATTCATCAACTTGTTTAAAATATTTATCTTCTAAAGGATTACCATATGCTTCTTCACTAACATTACCAACATAAATAACAGGTTTTAAAGAAAGTAAATTTAAGCTTTTTAACATATTTACTTCTTCACTGCTCATTTTAAATTCTCTAGCAGATTTACCTTCGTTTAAAAATGGTAATAACTTATTTAATAAATTTAATTCAGCGATAGCATCTTTATTTTTTTGAAGTACAGCTTTTTTAGTAGTTTTTTCTAAATGTGATGTGATAGTTTCAACATCAGCCATAATTAGTTCTAAGTTGATAGTTTCAATATCCCTAATTGGATCAACACTACCTTCAACATGAATAATATTAGAATCATCAAAGCATCTAACAACATGAACAATAGCATCACAGTTTCTAATATTTCCTAAAAATTTATTTCCTAAACCTTCACCTCTAGAAGCCCCTTTAACTAAGCCAGCAATATCTGTAAATTCAAATGTTGCTCTGACTTTACTTTTTGGATGAAATAATTCACATAAACGATCAAATCTACTATCTTTAACTTCAACAATACCTGTATTAGGATTAATTGTAGCGAAAGGATAATTCTCAGCTATAACATGAGAATTAGTAATTGCATTAAATAAAGTAGATTTACCTACATTTGGTAATCCAACAATACCTGCTTTAAGTGACATACGTTTTAATCTCCTTATCTAAATCAATAAGCGTATAAATTTTATCACTTTTTTCTAAAGAAAAAAAGGCTTCTAAAGAAGCCTAATTAATAGTAAATATATATTAGTTTAGAAATTAGTTAACTTTCTTAACATGGTTAGCTCTTAAACCACGATCAGATTGTTCTTCTTCGAATTCAACCTTATCGCCTTCAGCAGCTGTTTTGTAGCCATCCATTTCTAAAGCGGAATAATGGAAAAAGACATCTTTGCCGTCTTCAGCTTTGATAAAGCCGTAGCCCTTTTCCTTATTGAACATCTTTACTGTACCCTTCATATTTTTTTATATTAGCCTTTCTTTGTTAATGTTAATAAACCTTAACATATTAATTCTACCATTATTTAATAAATTAAATAACATTTTTTTCAAATTAAGAATAAAGAATTTTTTCAAGTTGTTTTACTAAATTAAATGTAAGCACTTTTATTTTAAAATACTTACTAATTCATGGCTTATTTAATTATCTTTCAAACTCTTAATTTTTCCATAAATTTTACTTTTAAAACTTGACAAAGAAAAATACATCAACATACAAGAGAGTGTATCAATAACTAAAACAACTAATAAATTAATAAAACTGATTTTTTGTAAATAAATTGATAGATCTATATCACCAATTAAATCACTTAATTGTTTGGAAAAGATTTTACTACAAATAAATAAATTAAACGTAGAAAAAATAAAAGCTAAAATACCCATGATATAATTCATAGTACAATAATATGAAAATATATCTTTAGAAGAATAACCATTTAACTTCATAATAAATATTTTATTGTTATCTTCTTTTATAAAAAGATAAATTATTACTACTAATAAGCTAAACGCTATTACAGATGAAAAAGCTGCAAATCCATATAAAAATAATCCTATGTAATTAATTATTTTATTTACGCTATTT
>CAVFIT010000147.1:0-2535 GCA_963622735.1 Phocaeicola dorei
ATATAATGATAACTTAGTAAAAGTTAAACCGTTTTCTAAGTATATTTATAAACGCTATATTCATAAAAAACCCACATGTATAGGTGTAACTTTTTCATTAACAAATGATAGAAAGTTTATAATCGCTATTAATTTATTATTAAATAAATATTCTTTAGAATATTCTAAAAAGAAAAAATTATTTGAAGCTAATAACGAATTTACTCAACAAGCATTTAAAAAATTAGAAGAAGATTTAAATAAGATTAATTCTATTGAAAATTCCCCTACCCCTATTTTAAAAGTAACTGAAGTAAATAAAAATAAACCTGCTTCAAAAGTAGAAAATCCTAGTAAAGATAAGCCTGCTTTAAAAGTAAGTGAAACAAATAAAGAGAAGTCTATTTCAAAAGTAGAAGACCCTAATAAGAATAAACCTGTTTCAAAAGTGAATGAAGCAAATGGAGATAAAACTGCTTCAAAAGTTGAAGATTCAAATAAAGATAAGCCTACTTTAAATGCAGAAGATCCTAATAAAGATAAACCTATTGAAGTAAAAAAAGAGAAGAAAATATATAATTTTAATAAGAAAAAGGCAGATAATGAAAGTGTGAATCCATGTACCAAGAAATAAATAATGAACAAATAGAAGAAAAACAAGAAACTAGTAGACCAATATTTTATAAAAAAGAAATTATAGTTATATCGTTATTAATTTTAATACTGTCATGTATAGCATGTTTAATTACTATACCTTTAAAATTCAATGATGAAATTATTAAAATAGGTGAATTTACTATTTTAAAAGGTCAAATACTACCATGTAGTTTACTTGGACTAGGTGTAAATATAATACTATTTATATTTACTTATTTTGTAAAACTAACACCAGACAAAAACACTCTTTTAGAAGGTAACAAAGCCAGTAAAATAATTCCATTAATAATATTATTTTTATTAGGTATATTAGCTTTTATAATAGTTGATACTGTTATTTATTCACTAGGATTAAATAATTTTGTTGCCACTACATTTATAGCAAGTATCATAGAATTAATTTATTTTTATTTAATGATAAAATTATATGTATTTAATTATTTAGAAGAAAAACATGTATTTTACGAAATTATTAGATTTGCTTTAGTAGGTGTCATTGCTTCTTTATTTGATTTTGCTACATGCTTTGTATTTCAATTTTACATATTAAAATCTTTAAATGCAGTAGCTATTACTATATTATCTGTTACAGCAGGATTTATTGTAGGTGTTATTATTAACTATTTATGTTCAGTATATATGGTTTATAAATCATCTACTTCTAATAAATCTAAAACATTATATGGTAAGGTTTTATTTTTAGTACTAGCATTAGTAGGATTAGGATTAGGTTATTTATTACAATATTGTTTCTATGATGTTTTACATCTTGGTTATGTCTTAACATTTATTATAAGAACATTAATTGTATTAGTATGGAACTATCTTTCTAGAAAATTTTTCATTTTTAAGTAAAAAACACTTGCATTACTAGTTAAGATAAGATATCATATTACTTGCAGCAAAGATAAGTTGCAATGCAGGATTAGTTCAATGGTAGAACGCAACCTTGCCAAGGTTGACACGCGGGTTCGATTCCCGTATCTTGCTCCATTTCAGTAAATTATGTCCGATACAATTGTGTCGGATTTTTTTATACCAAAATATAGTGAAAATAGGACTTTTAGAACCTCAGACAATAAGTAAGACTAAATTAGTCTATTTTACCTTGGTACTCTTTAATCTATATCGCCACTTTATATAATAAAGTTAATATTACTCTAATCATTACTGTTGATTCTTGCTATTTTTCCATATGGTGGAACTATTTGTTTATTATTTAAAACCCATAATATTGGAATATTATTTCTATTTATAGATTCGTCAGGAAAATTTGCATTACCATCAGTTAAAATAATTATACTTTGTATAGAATTAAAATCTTCTATATGATTATTTAGATATTTAAAAATAATTGAAAAATTAGTTCCTCCGCCACCTCTAGGTCTTATTGATTTAAGATCCCCAATATTAGAAAATTTCTTTGGCTTATATATTTTATCATCAAAAAAGGCAAGCCATCCTTCAAGTTTTCCATCAAATTGTTCTATAGCACCTTATATTTCAGCAAATACTTCATCCCAATCTAAAGATAAATCAATGTTGTTTTCATCTTCATTTGTATTATCTACATTATTGAATAAAACTAGTTCATTATTATCCATATGCTCCTCCTAATTATAGGATAAGAAAAACTATGAGACTAAAAATCCCATAGTCATATAAAGTTAAAAATTTATATATTTCAATAATTTTTATTTTTCAATTTTTTCAATTTTTTACTAATGAACTATATATAAATATTTGTTCTAATAATTTTGTATTCTACCCATGATCTAATTTAATTTCTATTTTATTTTTTATAATATGGACTATTTTTTATAGAATCTATATTAAAAGGTTCCCCTAATAATATGTCTTGCTCATAAGTCTTACATTTTTCTAAGCCAGAGCCACTAA
>CAVFIT010000148.1:0-2529 GCA_963622735.1 Phocaeicola dorei
AAATTAGTTTATGTTTTTTTAGATTGTAAAAATTTGTGCTAAAATTTGAGTTTTAAAATAATTCATGATTTTATTAGACTAAATTTTATAAAAAGTATAACTATTAAAAACATATTGATTTTACGAATGTTTTTTTATATGATTATATAGTAATATTTTGGAGATCGTAAAAAAGTGGACCCTGAACCTGATAATTTTATTTTATTAACTGTAACAAACTCTATCAATTATGCTACTGTATGGGGTATGCCTAGTTGGGTATGTTGGTTAATTATTTGTATTTTACTTTTGGTAAGTGGTATGTTTTCAGCATGTGAAAACGCCTTTTCTAATTGCAATAAATATCATTTTAAAGCTAAGGCTAGTAAAGGTGATTTAACTAGTAAGATAATTACTAAATTAATAGATAAATTTGATAATACATTAGTTGCTGTACTTGTTGGTAATAATATAGTTCAGACATTTATGTCTTTTTTATCAGCTTTATTGTTTTATAATTTATGTAAACAGTATGGTTTTAGTGATGGTGTTGAATCTATTTTAGCTACTGTTGTAATGGCTGGATTAGTTTATATTGTTTCTGATACTGCTCCTAAGATTTTATCTAAGGCAATTCCAAATAGAATGGCATATGTTTTAGCTTGGCCAATTTATATACTAAGTTTTATTTTATATCCTGTAATAGCTATATTTAGAGGCATATTATACTTAGTTCATAAAATGATGCATATTAAAGAAGAATCATTACTTTCTAAAGAAGATTTAATGCATTCAGTTGATCAAGCTATTAATGATGAAGATGAAAAAGAAGATGGTGAACATGTTGAAAAACTATTTGAAGCAGATGAAAAAGAACTAGTTAATAATGTCTTTGATTTTGATAAAAGAAAAATTAAAGATGTATATACTCCTTTTGATAAAGTTTTTTCAGTTAGTATAAGTGATTTAACAGTTGATAAATTAAATTCTATTATTGTTAAAACAAATTATAATAGAATACCTGTTTATGAAGATAGCAAAGAAAATATTGTAGGTGTTTTAGTATTAAAAACATATTTTGAAGAATACGCTAAAGATCCACATTTAGATATTAGATCTATTTTAGAACAACCAGTATTTGTAAATGTTGATTCATATATTGATGATGTTTTTGATCATTTAAATGATATGAAAATGCATTTAGGTATTGTTGTTAGTGATAATTCTTCTAATATGATTGGTATTGTTACTATGGAAGATATCTTAGAAGAATTGATAGATGATTTAGATGAAAAACCTGCTCAATCATTAAAATGGAGAAAAATATAATATGGCTAGTGAACAATTATTAGTAATAATATATGCAATAGCTTTATTATTTTGCATAGTATTATCCTTTATTTTCTCATCTTCAGATATGGCTTATGGTAGTGTTGATATTTTAAGATTTGATAATGCGTTAAAAAATAATCCAAAAAAATCAGTATTAAGAGCTTATCAACTTGCTAAAGATTATGATTCTACTATTTCTACAATTTTGTTATTAAATGATACAGTTAATGCAGGTATTGATACTCTTGCTACATTACTAGGTGTTAATTTATGTTTAATTGCGTATAAAAATAGTTCCTTAAGTGCTGAATCAATTAATGCTATATCAGAAAACTGGGGCTTAATTTTCTCTATGGCAGTATTAGTATTTAAAATTATGTTTGGGGAAATTGTCGCTAAGTCTTTAGGTAAAATTTATAACTTTAAATTATCAATCGCTTATGCAAATATGCTTAAGTTCTTCTCTTATTTATTATTACCTATTACATTTATTGTTTCTAATTTCGGTAAAGGTGTTACTTATCCTATTACTCATAATATTAAAGATATAGAAATCAATGATGATGATTTACATGAGATGGTAGATGATATTGAAGCAAGTGGTCAAGTTGATGAAAACCAAGCTGATTTATTACATGATACTATTACCTATACTACTACAGAAGCTTATGAAATTATGACTCCTAGAGTAGATATGTATGCTATAGATATTGATGATGATATACAAGAAATAATTGATGATCCTAACTTATATCATTATTCTAGAGTTCCTGTATATCAAGGAACTATCGATAATATTATTGGATATGTTAAAACAAAGACATTGATGTTATCAAAAATGACAAATACTCCAATTGATTTAAAACAGTTACTAGTTCAACCATTACGTTTCCCAAGATCTAGTGAAATCAATGACATTTTAAAAGTATTTAAAACTAAAAAAGAACACTTTGGCTTAATCATGGATGAATATGGTGGAGTAGAAGGTATTATCACTATGGAAGATATATTAGAAGAAATAGTAGGTGATATATGGGATGAAAAAGATGATCCTAACGCATTATATGTCCAAATAAGTGAAGATAAATATATTGTTGATGGTATGTTAAATCTTCAAGATTTCTGTTCATTATTTAATTTAGATTATGATGAACTTGATACTGAATATGTTACTATTGGTGGATTCTATATTGAATTATTAGATGATAAGTTTGCTAA
>CAVFIT010000149.1:0-2485 GCA_963622735.1 Phocaeicola dorei
TACTTTGTTTTACTATTTCATTATTTTCTTCTTTAGTGTCTTGATTACTATTTTCTTTATTTTGGTTGCTTGTTGAGTTTACAACATCAACGTTATAACTAAGTGCAAAAAGAGATACAAAAACACTAGATAAAGCAAAAATATATTTTAAATTCTTCATAGAATATACACCTCTAACTAAAAATTACTCACTTCTGAGTTGGTAATATAATAATTCTTTTAAAAAAGTAAGTCAATGAAAAAATATCGCAAATTTATCATATTTTTTAATTTTTAGTTTTGAATACTAGATGTAATAGTATTTCAAACACATTGAAAAATAAAGGGGATTCCACATAAAAAGCCACCTAGATAACTAGGTGGCAATGATTAATTTGATTCAATACTAAATGTGTAATGTTTATAGAATAAACTATTGAAGTTTGGTCTATATTTAGAATAGATATCAACTGTTGTTGGCATTGTATATGCAATAACAATATCAGGACAAATGACTTTTGTAACGTATGTTTCTTGATTTTTCTTATAGATATCAAGATTTTTAAAGTATTTTACAAAGTCGTTATATCTTTCCATTCCAGTATTAATTTGATAAGTACTATTAGATGAAATGATTAAGAATGTTGATTCTTTTAATTGAACTGTTAAGTTCATTTTAACATCACCATAATTTAATTTAATATTAATTAAGTTACCTTCAGTATTTGATTGATTTAAATTTAAAGAGATAACATCATTTCCAATTTGGTTTAAAGTTAATTTAATCTTACTTCCAAAATTGAAAGTTGCAAATTCTCCAAGTTCAATTCCTAAAATAATCTTAGATAAATCAGCTTCAACGTATCCACTGATTGAACCTGTTTTAGCATCTTTTTCAAAATACATACTCCATCCACTTAAATAATCAATTTGGATATTATTTTTAGATGATTCATCTTCAATAACGTTTCCATCTTCATCAGTTTCTTTAACCATCATATCAAAGATAGATGAAAGAATAACTTCTTTTAATGCTAAATTTAAATCAAGAACTGAATAATTAATATCAATAATTTCATCATTTAATATTCCTGATGCATCAAGTACATAATATAAAATACGTGGTACATCTCCTGATTTAGTTTCTTTTTCAGTTTCATCTTCTTGAAGTTCAGTAACACTTACTTTCATATTTCCAAGCATTGTTTCTTTTTTCATAAAAGACATCGAATTACTTGATCCATTGAATTCATTGATATAGATGTTATCATTTCCATCTTCAGCTTCTTCAATGTAGAATTCAGTAGTGTAACTAGGATGTTTATCGTTTTGAAGACCTAAATAAGATTTTAATTTATATGTATAATCTTCTTTATCTTGTTTATAGAACTCTAACTTTAAGTTAAAAGTAACACTGTTTATTGGTTTAATATCACTTAAATCACAATCAATTCCTAAAGTATCAATATTAATATTAATTGAATCATCAATATTGAAAGTACCACTAATAGAATAATATCTCTTATTTGTAGTAGTAACTCCAAGTTCAATTAAACATGCTAAATATTCCATATCTACAAAGTTAGAATATTTATTATGATTTTCTGAACCTACACTAATAAATCCATTAATAATATCTTTTGATAATCTTTTAGTGTTAATAGATAAACTAGAATCTTTATTAATAACAGTTTCTTCAATACTTAAGTTTAAATTAATCTCATTTTCTTTATCAATCGCTTTAATACTATTAATAGAATAAACATTATTTCCAAATTCATCTTTTGTAATATCTAATACTAAAGATACTTTAATATTAAATTTAGATAATTCTTCTGACTCACTAAATTTAGATAAATCTAAATTAATATCTAAAGTAGTAGATGTTGCAGATAAACTATTTAATATTTTAATTAATGTTTCATTACTAATAAGACCTGATTTAGCAAGACTTGTTAAAGCATTATTATCTTTATTATTTAATAAATCTGATATTTGAGATGCATAATTTTGAATATCTCTTACTATCTTATATGAATAAAATATATTAGTAGATTCAATTTTACTTAATGCTTCTGCAACATGTCCTAAAGCTTCTTTAGAAGAATACGCATTTAAAGTAGAATAATTTCTAGAACTGATATTAGATCCATATTCTAAAGAGATAGATGCTTGAGTACCTTTATATAATCTAGAGTAATTATATACAATATTTTTAAAATTAGATTCTTCTTTATTTTTATCACTATATACTAAAGAAAGATTGATTCCACTTACGTCATTAACGCCTTTTTTATCATTTAATTTAATTGGGATATAAGCTTCTAGATATTTTTCATCTAATGATTTTTGAGCGTTGAAATGTAAAATTGAAGAAAGATTTCCATTAATTGATAAATCTTTATATACAAAATCTACATTAATTAAGTTTGCAATAGAAGCATTTTTTAAGTTATATTTACTAAAAGCATCCATTACATTAGAAACTCTATCAATAACATCATTT
>CAVFIT010000150.1:0-2377 GCA_963622735.1 Phocaeicola dorei
TTATTTTTATATATTTTATTTATTGGATAATAGCTATTAGTAAAAACGCTACTATTATTAAATATCCTACAATTCAAATGATTATTTATACTATAGTATTTATTATTGAATTTATATTTTCATTAAAAGGATTATTAATATCTAATAAACAAAAGGACTTATTATTAAATGGTATTAAGTTTGTAAATCTATCTACTGCATTATCATGTATAGCGATGATTATAATGTTAATTAAATCATTAAAAGGAATTACAGACTATTACATTATTATATTTTATGGAATAGTAATTTCATTTATAATGCTTGGAATTTATATTCATTCTTTAAATAAAAGAAACTCTAACTTAAAAAAGTAAGTTAGAGTGTTGAAGTTAAATAAATTATTTACTTCATTTTAAATTTTAAATGAATATTTACTGTTAAATATATTAGAAATCAAAATCACCATCAAAAAATTCTTGATAAGTTTTTACTTTTACATTATTAATTTTAATATTATTAAACTTAACATTTTTTATATGAGAAGATTGTAAACCTATAATTGAAATACCTGTACTAGCTTTATTTATAGTAATATTATTAAAAGAAAAATCAGTAAAAATTGAAGGAGTATTAGTTAAAGGAATTGAAGTTGAAGAAGGGTAGGCCATTGTTATATCTATTCCTTCTTTTTCTATATTGTCCATAAAAATATTATTCACTTGAAGATTTTTTACATATCCACCTCTACCTGGAAGTGATTTAATTCTTATACCTCTTTCAGATTTATTTATTTTAATATCGTGGATATTTATATTACTAATTCCACCTGATACCATACTACCAATAGCAATTGAAGCATGTCCTTTATTAAAAGTACAATCTTTTATTTCAATATTAGTACATGGTTTATTAACTCTAAAACCATCTTCATTTAAACCTGAATCAATTGCAATTCCATCATCTCCAGTATTAAAAGTACAATTTTCAATTAATACATTGTCACAACTATCTGGATCAATACCATCAGTATTAGGACCATCAGATAATAAATTAATGTTAGATATTTTTACATTGTTACAATAAATAGGATGTATCATCCACATAGGGGAATCTTGAATAGTAAAATCTTTTAATACTAAATTATTACAATTAATAATATGAATAAAATCTGGTCTTAAATAACTAGTTTTTAAATCTAATACTCTATCTTCTAATTTAATATTATTAGATTCAGCATAACATAATCTATCGCAGGCTTTTTGTTGTAATTTTTTATTTTTCCACCAAGTATATCCATTACCATAGATCTTTCCTTTACCTTGAATAGTAATATTATCTTGATTATATGCGTATATTAAAGGATGATAAGCATAACATTCTACACCCTCAAATCTAATAAAAGTCTTATTTGAATAATCATCTTGATCAGTTGAAAAATAGATATTAGCGTTATCTTGTAAAGTAATAGTTAAGTTACTTTTTAAATCCCATGGGTAAGAATAATAAGTACCATCACAAATTATTATTTCATCACCTGGATTTGCTTTATTAATAATTGAAGTAATATCATCTAAATGATAAGTGGTTTTAACATATAATTGCATAATGACTCCTTTAAATTATATTTGAAATAAGTAGGGTAAATAAAGGTAAAGTAATTAAAGAAAGAACAGTAGAAATTACTACACTACTTGTAGCAAGCTGTTCATCATAATTAAACTGAATAGCAAATACACTAGTAATACTTACACATGGACATGCTATTAAAATAAATATAACTTTTAACATTAATGGATCTACATTAAGTGTATACTTAAATAAGTATAAAAAACCTAATACAATAAAAGGACATACAATTAATTTAATAAATACACTAGCCCACATATATGCATTTTTAAATACTTCTTTAAAATGTAATTGAGTCATAATCATACCTATTAAAAACATACTTAAAGGGGTATTCATATTACCAATTAACGCTAGTGGTTTTTGAACATAACTAGGTACATTTACTTTACAAAAGAAAAGAATTAAACCGATAATTAAAGCATAAATTACTGGGGTTTTTAATATAGAAAGACATACTTTTTTAGGGTTGAATGATCTAGAAACTAGTGCGTAACCAAATGTCCATAAACAAATATTAAATACTGTTAAAAAACTAGAAGCATATATTAAACTTTCTGAATTAAATAAAGCCTCAATTAAAGGGAATCCCATATAAGCAGCGTTAGAAAAAATCATAGCAAAACTCAAGATGTTTTTCTGTTCAGTTTTCCAAAAATGGGTAACTATTAATATAAAGATTGCACATACAGCTAATCCTATAAATGAGAAAAGGAAACACCATAATAAATTAGTAACAATATTAGATTCAAATGTAGTAGTAATATAT
>CAVFIT010000151.1:0-2375 GCA_963622735.1 Phocaeicola dorei
GTGGATATGTTAAAGATAGTTATTATTCATGTGTAATGCCAGAAGTTTCTTATTTAAATGAAAATAATAGTCAAGATTTAAAAGTTGATTGTTTTGTTTATTTAGATTCAAATAAATTAAATAGTTTACAAGCAAGTTTATTACCTAAAACAGATTTGAATATTTCTTTAAATAATCCTTATTCATTTTTTGATAAAGATAATTATTTCAATTATGTTAATAACATAGTAGATAAATTAAAGAATATATTTGGTGAAGAAAACTATGTTTATTTAACATTAAATGAGAATACAAGCTTTAAGATGTTTGATGAATATATGGATAAAATATCAGTTATTTCATATATATTCCCTGCGTTTTTTGTCTTAGTTTGTTTACTTGTATGTTTAATTACTTTATCTAGATTAATTGATGAAGAAAGAAGTGTATTAGCTTGTTATCAATCATTAGGTGTTCAAAAGTGGAAAATATATTTAAAATACATTACATTTAGTTGTGTTTGTTCATTGATTGGCTCAATACTAGGCATATGGTTTGGTATGAGTTTAATTCCTCAAGTTGTATTTACTGCTGTTCAAGCTATATTTGATTTATCAAGTTTACTAATAGGGTTTGACTATTTAATTGGAATTATTGTTAGTGCTTGTGTAATTCTATTTTCTGGAGTTTTAGTATATGGTTTACTACATAAAGATTTAGCTTCAACTCCATGTAGTTTATTTAAAGGTAAAATAAGTAAACCAGGTAAAAAGATATTATTAGAAAGAATACCATTTATATGGAAAAGATTATCTTTTAAATATAAATCTAGTATTAGAAATGTAGTTAGAAATAAGAAAAATGGAATACTAACATCTTTATCGATAATAGGAAGTTACATATTATTATTTTTAGGCTTATCCTTATTAGATGTTACAAACGCACTAAAAAGTGATCCATTATATGGTCAAGTCGCTGATTCTATTAAATTAGTTTCTGTTGTTATTGTTCTATTTAGTTTAAGTATGTGTATTATTATCATATTTAATATCGCTAATTTAAATATACTAGAAAGAAATAGAGAACTTGCTACATTAAAAGTATTAGGATATACAGATAAAGAATGTTCTTTTTATACATTTAGAGAAACATTAATGGTGTCTATATTTTCTATTATCATATCTATCCCTATAGGATATTTTGTAGGTTTACTTGTATTTAGTTATCTTAACTTTGGTTCAATTAATGATGTTAGATGGTTTATGTATTTAATTGCTGGAGTAGCTATTTTTGCGCTTACATTATTAGTGAATTTACTTTTATATCCTAAAGTAAAAAAGGTAGATATGAACGATTCTTTAAAGACATTAGAATAAATTTAGAGATGAATATTTAGATAATAAGTGATAAAATCTTAAAGTATGAATTTTAAAATAGATGAAAATAGTTGTAATCAAAGAATAGATAAAGTTATTAAAAGAACATTAAATAACGCTCCTTTATCATTCATTTATAAGATGTTTAGAAATAAAGATGTTAAAGTGAATGGTAAAAAAGTAAAAATTGATTATATTACTAAAATAGGTGATCAAGTTGATGTTTATATTAAACAACAGCTTTTGGATGAATTTTCTAAAAATGAAGTAGTTAGACCTGTAAAATCTAACATGGATATTTTATATGAAGATGAAAATATATTAATTGTTAATAAACCTAAAGGCTTATTAGTACATGGAGATGAAAATGAAAAAAGAATTACTCTTCATAATATATTTTTAAATTATTTAATTGCTAAAGGTGAATATGATCCTTCTAATCTAACTAAATTTGTTCCAGGTCCAGCTCATAGACTTGATAGAAATACTTCTGGTATTTGTGTGTTTGGTAAAAATTTAGAAACATTACAACAACTTTTATTGTTGTTTCAAGATAAAAAGGAAATTGAAAAGTCTTATATTTTACTTGTAAGTGGTAAACTACCTTCAAAAGGTAAAATTGATTTTCCTTTAATAAAAGATTCAACAAAAGGTACAGTTAAAATTGGATTTATAGAAAATGGCGCTAAAAGCGCATTAACTGAATATCAAGTTGAAAAAAGATATGGTCAATATTCTTTAGTAAGAGCTAAGTTAATTACTGGAAGAACCCATCAACTTAGAGTTCATTTTCAAGCTATTAAGTGTCCTATTGTAGGGGATAGTAAATATGGTGATTTTAAAGTAAATGAAATCTTTAAAGATAAATTTAATTTATCAAGTCAATTTTTACATGCTGCTACATTTCAGTTTAAAAATATAGATGGTAAATTAGCATATTTATCTAATAAAAAGTTTGAAGCACCTTTACCTAAAAAGGAAGAAGATATTTTAAAATATTTAGATAAACAAGATATATAA
>CAVFIT010000152.1:0-2348 GCA_963622735.1 Phocaeicola dorei
ATTTAATATATAATATTAAATGCTAAGTTTATTTTTAACTTAAATTAATAATGAGGATCTAATATGGAAACAATAAAATTCTTTTTTAAATCACTAGTACAAAACATTTGTATCTTAAAAGAAGAAAAGAAATGGTGGTACGCTGTTACTATTTTAGTTATGGCACTTGTAATTTCTTTATCTGGTGTTTTATCTAGCGGTTTAGGCGCTAATACAAACAGTGTTATTTACCCTTCTACTTCTAAAGGTGATGCAGCTATTGATAGAAGTTTAACTTTATTAGCTGATAAATTTAATGACGATAACGCCTTAGTTATTGAAGATGGTAAATTAGTTGCTACTGGTATTTATAACGCTTATTCAGGAGATAATAAATTAACATCTAACGCTGCTGAAAATAATATAATTACACCTAATGTAGATATTAAACTTTCTATTCAAGATGCTTCTGATTCTACAAAAAGAACAGAAGTCACTTCTTTAGCAGTATTTGTCTTCCCTGATTTAAATCCTAACTACAATTCTAACGATACAGCTATTTTAAATAGTTTCTTAAAAAAGTCAGTCTATAAATATGGTAAGACATCTTCTGAAGCTACATCTGAAACAGCTCAATGGACTCCTTATTCATTTGTTATCTTTACTCAAACATCAGTCCATATGTCTACATATTCATTAGTTGGTGCTACAAAATCATCTACTGCTATTAGTTCTTGTGTTGGTGATTTTAAAAACTTTAGTGGTAAATATTCAATCAATAGTTTATTTAAAGATGAAAATGGTAAAAATTTATCCACTGATAAAATCTTATCTAATTATTCTAATTTCTTAAATCAAGCTTATTCATCTATTAAAGTAACTACAACTTGGACAACAGTCGGTATTTACTTCGCTATTAATTTAGTCATTGTATTTTTAGCCGGTGTAGTATTCTACTTCTTAACTAGAAAAAGAGAATTGGCTGATAACTTACATTTCAGTTTCTGGCAAGCTCAAAAGGTTGCTTATATTGAATCATTAACTCCAGCTGTTCTTGCTGCATTAGTTTCATTAATGTCTGTTCAATATTCAGTATTTGTATTCTTAATCGCTATCGCTTTAAGAACATCCTTCTCTATTAGTAAACTCTCTGCTGGTGGAAATAATGGTAAAGATGATAAACCAGTTTATAAAGCTAGAGCTTAATTAAATTAAATCATTTGAAAAGGGGATAGAAATTTAATCTATCTCCCTTTTATTTGTTTAAAAATTCAATTATATCTTTATAAATATCTTCTTTTATATCTTCGTTTAAAATTTCATGTCTAGCGTGTTTATAAAGTATAGTTTTTATATTTCCTTTTTGAATATTTGAATAGAATTTTTCTAATTTTTTAATACCTTTAGAATAATCACCTACTGGATCATCTTCTCCTGCAATTATTAATAAAGGTACTACATGTTTAATATTTTTTAATTGTTTTTTCTTCCATATAGTTTGTTGACCTTTAAACAATGTGTAATAAAAGTTAAATGAACAATCAAATCCACATTCAGGATCTTGATCATATTTTTTAACATTTTCTACATTATAAGAAATCCATCTAGAAGGCGAATTATTATATTCTTTACCACTTACACCTTTTAAAAATACATTATTTGAGGTTTTTACTAGGAATTTTGATACTTTTTCACCTCGTTTACCTATATAAAATGGTGATAAACAAATGGTGGTAAATCTACCTAGTCTATAATTAAAATTATTAAATCCTGATCCACATACTATTACCTTATCTATAATATCAGAATGTTGTTGATAAAAACCTTGAGTAATAAAGCTTCCCATAGAATGTCCAAATATATAAATAGGTAAACTCGATTCACTTTTAATATATTTAGCTAAAGAGTAAACATTATCAATATTTTTGAAAAATCCATCTTTAGGTAATACTCCATACTTAGCATTTTCTTTTTTGCTAACTTGAAGGCCATGTCCAATATGGTCTATAGCGTATATGTTAAATCCATTATCCGCTAACACTTTCATAAATGGTAAATATCTAGTACAATATTCAGCCATACCATGAACAATAATTACATTAGCTTTTGCATTTTCTAAATTACTTTTATAAAATATTCCGTATAAATCTTGATTGCATTGATCTTTAATTTTTATTTCTTGATATTGATTCATTTAAAATTCCTCCATAAAATAGTATATTAAATATCTATTATTTTTTAAATTATTAAATCATATTTTTTTAATCAAATTTAATTAATATGACAATTATTATATGTTGTCATATTTTTGGTAAATTATCTTTTAAAAAAATTAAAAAAATAATATACTCATTTAGGTAAAATAATAT
>CAVFIT010000153.1:0-2302 GCA_963622735.1 Phocaeicola dorei
GGTAAAGCTAATAAAGAAGCTTTCCAAGCTGCTAAATACGTTGCTAAAAATCAAGGAAAATTTAATCCTTTATTCATTTATTCTAAATCTGGGTTAGGTAAAACACATTTATTACATTCTATTGGTAATTATGTTAAAGATACTAATTCTTCTAAAAAGGTTTTATATATTTCTACAGATGATTTTATTAACGAATTTATTAATTATGCTATAGGTGATTCAGATAAAGAGTCTTTAAAAGAATTTTTTAGAAGTATTGATTATTTATTAATTGATGATATTCAATTACTTTATAAAAAACCTGCTACAGAAACTATGTTTTTTAATGTATTTAACATATTAGTAGATTCAAAAAAACAAATTATAATTACTTCTGATAGATCTCCTAATGAATTAGAAGGTATAGAAGATAGATTAGTTTCTAGATTTTCACAAGGTCTTTCTGTAAATATTGAAAAACCTTCATTAGATACTCTTGTTGAAATCGCTAAATTAAAAATTAAAGCTAATGGTTTTGATCCATCTATTTTCGATGATGATGCTTTAGAATATTTAACTTCAAATAATTCAACTAATATTAGAGTATTAGAAGGTGCTATTAATAGAATATTATTCTTTAATATTGACTCAGATAATATAGATAGAATTACTTTAGATATAGTAAAAAAGGCTTTTGATAAAGATATTGAAAAAAGTAAAAAAGGTGAAAAGTTATCTGCTGAAAAAATTATTAACGTCGTTTCTAATTATTATAATTTAACACCTAATCAATTATTATCTGGAGTTAAAACTAAACAAATTGCCTTAGCTAGAGCTATTTCAATGTATCTATGTAGAACTTTACTTGATATGTCTTATCCTGCTATTCAAATTGCTTTTAAGAAAAAAGACCATACAACAGGGATAACTGCGTATAAAAAAGTGGATAACTTAATAAAAACAGATGACTCTATGAAAAAGGCAATTAAGCAATTATCAAGTCAATTAAAGGCTTAATATAGGGCTTATTATTTGATATAATATTAGTGGATTAAATAATAAAATAAGACTTATCCACATAATCCACATATTTCACAGCCCTTATTATTATTCTTAATTAAAGAAAGGATATTATTTATATGAAATTATCAATAAAGCGTGAACCTTTAGAAAAAATTTTAACTAATTTATCTGAAGCTATTCCTAATCAAACACCAGAAAACAATTTAAAGAATTTCTTATTTACTGTAACAGATACTACATTAACTATATTATCTAGTGATGGTATGTTATCTATGGAAGCAGTTATTGAATTAAATAACCCAAATTCTATTGTTATTAATTCTATTCCTGGTTCTATTCAAATACCTGCAGATATTTTAGTTAACGCTATTAAAAAATTAAAAACAGAAGTAATTACTTTAGATTTAGTAGATGAAACCATTTTATATTTAACTGATGAAAATACTAATTTTAAATTAAAAGTAGTTGCTGGTAATGAATATCCTTCTATTGATATGGATACTTCTTCTAAACAACCTATTCAAATAAAAATGTCAGATTTTTGTGAATTATATAGTGCTACTTATTTTGCTACAGCTAAAAAAGGATCAAAAGAATTGTTTTGCGGAATTAATATAGCTGCAAGAAATGATAAATTAACCTTTGTTGCAACAGATTCTTATCGTTTAGCAAGAAAATATATTCCATTAAACGGAAATCATTTATTTTCAATTACAGTTCCTTTAAAAGCTTTAACAGTAGTATCTCATATTAACAATTTTGATGATATTTCAATGTTTATTGAAAACAATAAAGTTTTATTTAAAATAGGTACATATACAATTTCTAGTAAATTATATGCTGGTGAATTCCCTAATATAGATAGAATTATTCCTACAAATATCGCATATAAATTAAGTGTTAATTCAAAAGAATTTATCGATGCTATAGATACAATATTAATTATTCAAAATAGTAAAGTTAAAGTTTCATGTCAAACAGATGGAAAAATAGAAGTTAGTACAAATAATCCTAGTACAGGTTATTCAAATACATTTATTAAAAATGGTAAATATGAAGGAAACGATAACTTTGCAATTATCTTCAATTCAGATTATGTAAAAGAAGCTATTAAAGCTTTAAATAAAGAAAATGTAACATTAGAATTTGTTTCTGATTCTAGAGCCTTCTTAATAAGTTGTGATGATCAAACAATCACTCAAGTTGTTACTCCAATAAGAACTTTATCTGATTAAAAATAGTAGCTCAATTGTTTAAAACAACAGTTGGGCTTTTAAAATGCATTTAAATAGTCTAATTT
>CAVFIT010000154.1:0-2264 GCA_963622735.1 Phocaeicola dorei
TACGATGATTGACAACCCGTCAGTGTTCGTGTACACAATCTAGTGTACACGAACACATAACATAAAAAACTCGAATATATCATTTGACTTTTATTAAGAAATCTGATATAACCCGAGTTTGCCACTTAAAAATACAAAAAAATCACTTGTTTTAAAGTTTCTTTCTCAAAAAAACTAGGTTTTACTTAAACTTTTTTAAAAAGAAAATTATTAATAAGTGATTTTTTATGTTGATATTTATGTACTAATCTTATGTACTTATGTTTATAAAATTATAGTTTGTTTTATATGCTTTAATTCATTTAATTTATATAGATTGGCATCTATTTTAATTCCGAAAGCATCTAGTATTAACTTTAAATCAGGATCATCTAAATAGTTAAATCGATAATATTCATCGGGTAGTTTATCAACTGTGAATCTATTTAAGGCATTTTTAATACGGTCCCCAGTTAATCCCATTTTCCAATAACTTCCTTTTTTATTCATGTTATGTTCATTTTGGTAATCAACTATTTTATTTTGAATTAATCTAACCACAATTAGTGAAATCATACATAAAAGAAGATGTGCATCTATGTGTTCTTTTGTTCTAACATATAGTGGCCTTGTATTTAGATCACCTTTCATTATTTTGAATTGATCTTCAATTCTAGATAATCCATGATAGATGTCTATTATTTCCTTATCGCTTTTCTTAGTTTCTGATGTTATGATTTGATAATAACCTAGATGAGCAATATAATTACTAATTTTATCTGTATCTATAATGCTTTTTAATTCATTATAATTATACACTTGTCCTGTCTTTTTAACTTCTAGTTCTTTTTTGAAAAATGGTTTTAAACTATTATATTGAGTGGTAGATAATCTAAAGTTTTCTGGTTTCTCTAAAAATTTAGTTAATAAATCAATAAACTTTTTTTGTTGTTGCTTTTGCCTATCTGCGAAAGCTTTACTCCAATATACTACAACTTTTTCTACTATTGTCCTTTTTTGATTGAATTCATCTTTTACAGCCTTAGAAACAACTCTTGATTTATACTTGAATTCTGAAGATTCATTTATATAATCACTATCATCCATTATCCATGCTTTTTCTTCAGTGGTGCTTTTTTCAATACTTCTACTAACTACATAGCCTTTGTTGTGATCAATAAGATGACAAATATTTTTATATGAACACATTCCTCTATCACCTACAAAAATAAACCTAGATAAATTTAAATTATCAATAGTGTTTTTTAAACTATCTATTACTGTTAAATGATCTAATGTATTTCCTGGAAATGTTTCAATAGAAATTGGTATTCCTTGATCATCCATAAATAACCCCATTTGAACAATAGGAAGTTTCCTTTCTTCTTTACTTACTCCGTATTTTCTTATGCCTTTTACTATTTCACCATCTATTTCTTCATCTTCATCAGCTCTATCAGTCTCAAAGAAGAAGTTAGTTACATCATAGTAAATCATATTGGTGGTTCTCTTAAAATTAGTTATTAAGGCATTATTAATTTTTTTGATAATGTTTTGTCTATATTCATGGGTAAAAGTTAAAGTATCATAAACATTATACTTATAGGGATTATCAAGAATAGGTGAATAGTATTTGTCTAAATTATTAATAGTACCAATCTTGGAAGAAGGATCAAGTATTCTTCCATAAATTAAGGCTCTAACAAAACCAACAAGATCATACTCAATTTTAGTTCTAGATTTAGTTTGTCTATAAAATTCAATAACACCAAGTTGTTCTAATAATCGTTCGATAAGTACTTGTGAAAAAAGTTTAGGATGGCCAATACATTCAGGAGAAGATTCAATAAATTTAAGATTATATTCTTTTAAAGGTTTAACTTCACAAAATTCTTGTAAACTAGGGATGATAGGATTACCACAAACAAAAGAATCTTTTAAACGTTTTACATAATCAGGCAAGCCATCATCATATCTAGAAAGAGGACCAATAGATTTAATAATCTTTTTTCTAATAGTTACTTTACCATCATCCTTAACAACACGAATACCATCGACTAAACGAAGATAAGGAATACCATTATTTTTAAAACATTCAACAAACATAAAGTACCTCCATTAGTATACACTTATATACTAATATAATTATACCACAAATAGTTTTAAAATGCAAGTAATTTGATTATAAAAAAACACTGATTTTACTTTATTAAAATCAATGTTATATTTTCAAAAAATAGATTAAAAATTAAAAAACAACTGGCAAACTAGGGTTGCAAAAACAT
>CAVFIT010000155.1:0-2255 GCA_963622735.1 Phocaeicola dorei
AGAATCAAATGGATGGTATAAATATAATAATGAATATTATACAAAAGTAAGTGCTTACTTAAGTTTCTCTAATTACATCACCTTTAGCGATGGAACAGAAATTGAAAGTGGCATATCATACTGGTTTAAATGTGAACCAATAACATGGAATATATTAGAATCTAATAATGGAGAATATTCATTAGTATCTAATGTATTATTAGATGCACATAGATATAATGAGTACTATAAAGGAACAAAGAATGGTTATTATGCAAATAATTATGCTAATTCAGAAATAAGATCATGGTTAAATGATGATTTCTATAATACAGCATTTAATTTAGATAATAGCTTAATCCAAACAACAGAAGTAGATAATAGTGCATCTACCACATATTCATCATCTAATCCATATGCATGTGACAATACAAATGATAAAGTATATTTATTAAGTTATGCTGATTATAATAACACAAATTACTTTGCAGATTCTAATTCAAGAAAATGTCAAGTTACTGATTATGCATTAGCTAATGGTGCATATATGGATACTTCAACAAGAAACGGAAATTATTGGACACGTTCGCCTTATTCTAGTTATTCTGGCAGCGCGTGGGTCGTCTACAGCTATGGCTATTTCAGCGGCAGCGACGTCATCTACACTAATAGTGGTGTCCGCCCAGCCTTGACTATTAAGATTGCTTAGAATAAGCAAAATCAAACATCATGGCCATTCCTAATCAAAAACAAAGGAATGGCCATGAAATTTTTAAATTATTTAGTAATATATGAAACAAATATTAAAAGAAAAAGAAGTAAGAAAAGAATCAGAATTATTAGTCTTTATTAAAGCTAAAAAGTTAACTGAATATATATTAACTATTAGTGGTAAGTCTCCTGTTAATAAAGATATTCTATTTTAAATCATCTTATTAATGAATGTTTAGATTTAATTCATTTTCTTTATGAAGCGAATGAATTAAATGTTAATGATGTTAATAGAGTAGAACTAATTAGAAAAGCTATTGCAAGATTAAAGTGTATAGATTTTCTTTCTAGTATGGCTACTACTTCAAATTGTTTTACTTCTTTGAAAGGTGAAATTATTACTAAATATTGTGGTGATTGCTCTAAGTATTTACTTGGTTATTATAATTTAAGTAAAAAAGCTTTAGCAATATAGGTTATTCTTGAAAGGTGCTCGTTTTGGTTTTGGTTGGGTTAGTCGCCTAATTCTAGTAATTCTAACAACGCGTGGAACGTCAATAACAATGGCAACATCAACAACAACAACGTCAACAACACTAATAATGGTGTCCGCCCAGACTTCATTCTAGAAAAGATTTATATTTGATATCTTGGTTAAGCGATAATTTTCTTATGTAAGAAAGTTAGTAAGAATGAAGGGAAGAAATAATCTAACTATACTTTGTATAGTAAATGCGCTATAGGTAAGAATAACTCTATCATTTTAGATTTGTTCTTTGTGATCCTTATAGCTTTTATTTTTTAAAATTTATGACATATGAAAAAATATTTACTTATCATAATTTATATTTAGCACATATTAAAGCTAAAAAAAGTAAATTATGGAAAAAAGAAGTAATTGAATTTGAACTTAATAAATGTGAAGAATTAAGAAAATTATATGAACAATTAAATAACTATACTTATAAAGTTTCACCTTATAAGACTTTTATAATATATGAGCCAAAACAAAGAAGAGTAGATGCAATAAGTTATAAAGATAGGGTTGTTCAAACATGTTTTGTTGATAATTATTTATCTCCTTTATTAGAAAAGCATTTAATTTATGATAATGCAGCTTGTAGAAAAAATAAAGGTACTGATTTTGTAAGGAAAAGGTTAAGAAAGTTCATATGTGAATCAAGTAAAAAAGATAATAATTTATATGTTTTAAGATATGATATACATCATTATTTTGAAAGTATTGATAAACAAATATTAAAAAATAAATTAAGAAAAATAATTAAAGATGATAAGATATTTGAATTTGTATGTATGTTAATTGATTCATTTGAAATAGAAAAAGGTAAAGGCTTACCATTAGGAAATAGAACAAGTCAATTATTCGCCTTATATTATTTAGATACATTTGATAGGATTATTAAAGAAAGATATTCAATTAAATATTATTCTAGATATATGGATGATGGAGTAATTATTTATAATGATAAAAATAAATTAAAAGAATTATTTAAAGAATTAGAAAACGAGTTAAATAATATATGTCTTACTTTTAATAGTAAAAA
>CAVFIT010000156.1:0-2204 GCA_963622735.1 Phocaeicola dorei
ATAATTATTTAACAAAAAATATAAAATTTTGAATATAATGTATAAAATTGATAAAATATATAAGTTAGGAAATTAGAAAATATGGATATAATAAAACAAATCTCTGAAGAATTAAATATTGACTATAAAGTAGTTATAGCTACTGTTGAACTATTAGATCAAGGCGCTACAATACCATTTATCGCTAGATATAGAAAAGAAGTGACTAATGGTTTATTAGACACTCAACTTAGAGACTTACTTTCTAGACTAGAATATTTAAGAAAGTTAGAAGATAGAAAACAAACAGTAATTGATACAATTACTAAACTTGAAAAGCTCACACCTGATTTAAAAGAAAAAATAGATGCATGTTTAACATTAACTGAACTTGAAGATATCTATCGTCCTTATAAACCTAAAAAGCAAACTAGAGGTCAAATTGCTATTAAAAAAGGCTTAAAGCCATTAGCTGACTTTATTAGAAATGATACTAGTAACACTTTAAATCAAGAAGCTAGTAAATATATAAATAAGGAAAATGGAATTGAATCAAGTGAAGATGCTATAAAAGGGGCATTAGATATAATTGCAGAAGAAATATCTGATAATACAAATTATAGAATCTATTTAAAAGACATTATTTTAAAATCTGGTTTATTAGAAGCTAAACTTACTAAAAATAAAACAAGTGATGTTTATGATAATTACGCTAATTTTTCAAAACTAGTAAGACTTGTTAAACCTCATCAAGTACTTGCTATATTTAGAGGTGAAAATCAAAAGTGTTTAAGTAAAGATATTGTTATAGATGAAGAAAAGTTCTTAAATCATATTTATATGTTTGAGGCTAATAAAAACACTCCATATCAAGAATTATTTAAACAAGTAATTAAAGATAGCTATACAAGATTAATTAAACCTAGTGTTGATAATGATATTTATAATCAATTATTTGAACAAGCAGAAGATAATTCAATTATTACTTTTAAACGTAACTTAGAAAATCTGTTAATGCAAGCACCATTGAAATCATGTTCTGTACTTGGCTTTGATCCAGGTTATGTTAATGGATGTAAAATTGCTATAGTTGATTCACTTTCTAATGTTTTATATACTACTAAAACATATATAACTGTTACTAAAGAGCAAGAAAAGATTGAATCAGAAGCTTTACGTTTAAAAAATCTTATTAAAAAGTTTGATGTTAAATACATCGCTTTAGGAAATGGAACTGCTAGTAGAGAATCAGAGAAGTTTTTAAAAGAGAAAGTTGTTAATAATACATCATGTCAAGTTGTAATAGTATCTGAAGCAGGGGCTAGTATATATTCAGCTAGTAAACTAGGAATAGAAGAATTCCCAGATTTTGATGTTGCTTTAAGAAGCGCAGTAAGTATTGCTAGACGTTTAATTGACCCACTTTCTGAATTAGTAAAAATAGAGCCTGATGGAATTGGTGTAGGTCAATATCAACATGATATTAATCAAACTAAGCTTAAAGAAGCTCTATATGGTGTAGTTGAAGATGTTGTTAATAGAGTAGGAGTTGATTTAAACTACGCTTCTTATTCATTATTATCATATGTATCAGGTATTGGACCTTCCTTAGCTAAAAATATAGTAGATTATAGAAAAGAAAACGGAAGATTTAATTCAAGAAATGATTTACTTAAAGTTAGTAAATTTGGACCTAAGGCTTTTAAAAACGCTGCAGGCTTTTTAAGAATTAAAGATGGAACAAATTTCTTAGATTCTACTTCTATTCATCCTGAATCATACAATCTTACTAAGTCATTATTAAAATTATATGATATTAAAGATTTAGCCCAGGCTAAAGAAAAATTAAATAATATTGGAGATAGTAAAATTGAAGAATTAGCAATTAAGTTAAATACTTCATTTATAGTTTTAAAAGATATTATTAATGATTTATTAAAACCTGGACTTGATCCAAGAAGTGAAGTTAAAGTTGCTAAATTGGATTCTTCAATTACTTCTATTGATGATTTAAAAGAAGGAATGATATTAGAAGGTACTATTAGAAACGTATCAGATTTTGGTTGCTTTGTTGATATTGGATTACATGAAGATGGTTTAGTCCATATTTCTGAAATTAGTAAATCATATGTTAAAAATATCAATGATGTAGTTAGTATTGGTGATATTATTAAAGTCAAAGTAATATCTATTGATAAGCAAAGAAAGAGAATTGGTTTATCAAT
>CAVFIT010000157.1:0-2176 GCA_963622735.1 Phocaeicola dorei
AATAGACCGTTATTATTAAAATGTTACTTGATCAATTAATTTATTTGTATTTATATCGTAAAAACTAATTGTATTAGATTCTACTATTATATAGTTAGATGAATTTTCTGCCTTAGGTAGAGAAATAGAACCAGGATTAATATAAAGAGTATTTTCTACCTTTTCATTTCTTTTTATATGAGTATGTCCTGAAAATATTACATCATATTGACTAGGATTATCAAAAGGGTGATGACCATGAGTGAATAAGAATTTTTTATTTTCATAGTCTAAACTTATAGAAGGTGTAAAAGTAAATTCAGATATGTATTCATCTACTTCAGCATCACAGTTTCCTTTTAAAGCAATTATTTTATCTTTTATACTATTTAATAACTTACTAGTTTCCATAGGGTTATAACCTTCAGGAAGTTTATTTCTAGGGCCATGATAGTATAAATCTCCTAATATGATTAATTTATCTGCTTTAGTTAAATTAAATGCATCAAAGGCTTTTTTAGCTTGAGTATAAGAACCGTGTATGTCTGATATTATAAATAGTTTCATAATAATATCCTTTCTTTAATTACAATATTATTATAATTTATATAAATTAATTTGTCTTTTTAATTTGAAGAATTTTCATTAGTAGTATTTTCTACTTCTTTTTTCTTAAATTGAAAATCTAAATATGGTAATGACATGTTCATTTTTTGTTTAGCTTTTAATAAATACATACATGAAGGGATATCTACTACAATATTTACTGCTAATTCTAAAATAAAGTTAATACCAAATCCAAATACTAAGAATAAGAATATGTTATTAGGATCAAAACCATATTTACTTACACATGAATTTAAAAATGCTTGAACTCCATCACATTTAAGGAAGTAACCTATATAGCATGATAAGAATAAAGATGTATTTAATAAAGGAACTAAAATAGAAGAGCATAATGATGTTACAAATCCTTTATTGTCCCATTTTTTATTTAATGCAGCAACTAATCCGGTTATACCACCACATAATATTCTAGGTACATAACAAGTTACAACTAATCCAAATGGGGAATATGCCATTAAAATAGGTCCACTTGCATCATAACCAGTTACACCTTGAATAATACTAATTGTACCCCAAACAAATCCCATAATAGCTCCAACATAAGGACCATATAAAGTAGCAGCTATTGCTACAGGTACACCAATTAAAGTGATAACAAATCCACCACCTATATTAACTGACATAAAACTAAAAACTATCATAATGGCGATTAATACTGCCATTGAAGTAATTGCTTTTATTATATTGTTTCTTTTATTCATAAATTTATTTCCTTTTCTATTAATTATTTTTCATATATAAGTCGAATAATCCTTCTAATGTAAGGTATTTATTATAGATAAAACCTTCTAATTTATCTTTAAATAAATAACTATCTCCACCAGTAAGAACTTTTGTAATTGGTTGATTAATCTGCTTTTCTATTTGATTTGTATAGCCTTTAATTGTGTATAAAACTTCATACAAAATCCCATTAGAAATAGCAGAAGATGTATTTTTACATAATAAAGAATCATAGAAATTAAATTCTGTATCATATAACATCGCCGCATTTTGAAATAACGACTCTTTTTGATATTGAATACCAGGGAAAAACACTCCACCTTTATATTCTTTATCTTTTGATATAAATAATATTTTAGAAACTGTGCCTAAGTCGACTACAATACAATTAGATTTATAATTGTTATAGCTTGCGACTCCATCACATAATAAATCGCTACCTAATTCATTTGGATTATCAATTTGAATTTTTAATCCAGACTTTAAATTCTTTGAGACTAGAAGGCATTTAGTATTTGTAAGTTTTTCTATAGCCCATATTAACTTTTTTGTTAAATTAGGAACTACACTAGACAAAATACTTCCTTTAATCTCATCTTTGTTAATTTTGTTGTAAACTAAGAAAGAATCTATCAAATTTAAGTATTCAGATTCAGATTTATACTGATCTGTATGTAACTTAAAATGACATACTAACTCTCTAGTTTGTAAGTATACCCCTACATCAATGTTGGTGTTACCTAAATCTAAACAGATGATCATTTTATTTTCCTTTCGCTACAGTCTTATAAAAAGTACCGTGCGAAAATAATTTACTACTATACTAATAAAAAATCAATATAAAAAG
>CAVFIT010000158.1:0-2171 GCA_963622735.1 Phocaeicola dorei
AATTGTAAAATTCAAAAGATAACTATTTTGAATATATCATAAGATAATCAGATTTCACTTTAATAAACTATGTAAAACGTTGACTTCAACAATTTTTTATGTTATAATAAACATAAGCATTCAAGTAATATGATAAAAAAATACTCATTTTCAAAAAATAATGTAAAATGAGCGTAAAAAGGCTTGTCACCCAATATTTGCAATTTAGATGACTAATCTATTGATATTTAGTTATTTTTGTGTTAAAATTTAAGTGCTATACGAAAGCACAGCCTGTTTTATTCATGTAATAAATAATTCGGATTAGTTTATTACTACAGGCGATTAACGCAGCAAGTTTTGGAAGACCTTGTTGCGTTTTCTTTTTATAGAAATTCTTAACACTTGATTCGATATTTTTAGCTTTAGTCATTTGTTGTGCGATTAAATAAAGTATAGTTCTTAAATGCTTATTACCTTTTTTGGTTATTTTCTTATGAAGACCTAAATCATCACCAGACTGATATATTTTAGGATCGTTACCAACAAAACTAATAATAGCTTTATAAGAATTAAATCTATTTATGTCACCAATTTCAGCAACAAATCTAGAAGCAAGATTTTCTTTTACACAAGGAATAGTTAAAAGAAGAAGATAAAGACTAGTATTTTCAGCTAAAGTTATTAATTTATCTAAAGTATCATTAAGAGTGTTTTCGTATAATTCGATTTGAGAAATATAAAACTGCATATTATCAACAAGTGGTTGATCAAAAGAGCAACCAGAAACTAAATCTTTACAGTAGTCAAGTAATCTAGAAGCTATAGATAAAGAAAATTTAGAATGAATTTTACCTAAATATTTGATAATAGTTTCTTCTATTTCTTGTACAGTTTTCTTGACAACTAATTCAGGGTGAGGGAATTCTTTTAAAAAACCTAATGATTCCTTTGAATAAACATTTTTAAAAGCTCCATCAAGATTAGATTTAGTTATTTCATAATTTGGGTAAATTATAGCAAGGCATTCTCTAAAATTAACCTTTAACTCTTGTTGACGTAATTTGATGTTTTCATAGAATCTGTTTAATTGTTTCATAGATTCATAAAATTCAGATTCGGAATCAAATTTACCTAGAGAATCATTTTTGATATCATAAAACATTCTAGCAAGACTCAAACCGTCACGTTTATCTGTTTTCACGCTTCTAATATCATTTTGGCGAGATTTAGCAGCACGTAGAGGTGCAACAATATGATATTTAATATTATTTTTTTGTAAGAATTTTTCTAAAGTTTTATGATAAACACCAGTGAATTCAAAAATAACAAGAGGAATCAAATTAGTTTTGGATTTAATAATAGAAATTAATTCTATAATTTTATTAAAACCTTGTTTTGAATGTCTCATTACTTTAGGTTGAGTAATGTTGTCTGGTTTACGATTTTTGTTGTTGTAACCTATAAAACCTTGAATATGGCTTTTGCCTTGAGATACATCGATTGTGATACAGGGATTATAATTCATAATATACGCTCCTTTCATAAATCCTGTAAATATCTGGTTGGTCTTCCTTTAAAATGCTTTCTAATTCGCTTTATTCGTGAGTAGTGCTGGATCAATTAAACAAGATAAAAGTCCTAAAAACATATAAGCAGGTTAATGAAAACAAGGAAGTGGTATGGATTATAGCACGGGTTCACTTATTGAATAATAAGGTCCATAATAACAGTTACATACCTACAACCGATCACAACTAGATTACGTTTATCTAGATGTAATAAAATATTAAATGAAGCTGATATAACTTCAATAAAAGTATATCATAAATAAAAAAATCGTGTTTTTATCTGAACTGTTCATTTAATATTTCAGTTTAGATTATACACGAATAGTGCTAAGGAGTACAATATGCGAAAAATAACAAAAAATAATATTATTAACGAAGTATCAAAGGCAATTAATACTACTATAAAGTATTTAAATACATATAGCACTACCTGGGATGTCGAAATAATGGAGTTTCGTAATAAATACAACATTATATTAAAAACAACTGATGTGTGCTTTGATTTAGAAAATATTTATGAAACTTTGTTTAACGAAGAATCTGGTAAATATGATGATCTTTTATATTTTAAAGACCTAACATTTATTACTACCACCAAATATGAAGAGAGTCATATAGAAG
>CAVFIT010000159.1:0-2165 GCA_963622735.1 Phocaeicola dorei
GATTAATATAATTTTAAAAAAAGTTAAATATTTTTATTTTTTTAAGAATTTTTTAAGTTTTTAAGTTTAAAATCTAGTCAATAAAAGGAGGAATTTTTATGAAAAGAATTTCAAATAAACATATATTTTTAACTTTATTATCCTTAGGGTTATTTATTACAGGATGCCAAGGAGGCTCATCAAATAATAATAATGACGATGATAAAGGAAATAATGATGGCGATAATACCACTGCTATAACTCAAACTAATCCAAATTTATCAAATGTTACTCTTCCTGAAGAAGTAAATTATTCAATAAGTGAATCTGAAATTTTAAATGGCGTAACGGATTTAGATTATGATTCTATTTCTTCAAATACAAAACTAGAAGATTATGAAACTTTATCATCAGAAGGAATTATCTCAGAAGCAGGAAATTATCTTTTAGAAGGTGAATATCCAAACGGATTAACTTTCAACGTACAAAAGAATGATGAAGTTCATTTATTTTTAAATAATGCTTCTATCTCTTCTTCATCAAATTCTACATTTATTAAAAGCGATAAAAAGTTTAATTTGATTGTTACTTCTGTTGAAGGTACCACAAATTCAATTACAGGTAATTACGAAGGTAAAAATGTAATTCATGTTAAAGGAACTTTAACTTTAAATGGTAAAGGTACTTTAAATGTGATAGGAAGCGCAGAAGATAGTAACGCTATTAAAGTTTCTTCAACATTTGCAATTGTAGATACCACTTTAAATGTTACTTCTTTGAAAAATGGTATTGCAGCAGAAACCATTTATTCTTATAAATCAACATTAAACATTAATTCATCTAAAGATGGATTAAAATCAGAATGTGATTTTGATAATTCAAATGGAGAAACTTATGATTTCACATTAGAATCTGGATTTATTGTTTTAAAAGATACTTCTTTAACAATAAATTCTAAAGGTGATGGAATCCAAGCTGATACATATTTATATGTAGATGGAGGAACCTATAATGTTACTACTACTGGTGAATTTGTTTCTTATTCTTCTGAAAATAAAACTTTATATGATCTAGAAGATGATGATTATAAATTCATAAAACAAAATAATTCTTATGTAAGAATTGCAAAAGATTCTAATTATTCATACTCTCAAAGATACGCTTTAACTCAAAGCACAAAAGGATTTAAAGTTGGTAATATTGAATACGATACAGACGGAGATGATGAAGATGATACAGAAATTGAAGAAGGAAATTATTCAATCTTACTTCAAAATGGTACATTTAATATTAATTCTACTGATGACGCAATTCATACAAATTCAGGAAATACTTATATCAACGGAGGAACTTATACAATCTCTACTTATGATGACGCAATCACTAGTGATTTATTTACAATCATTAATGATGGAGAAATTACTATTAATACATCATATGAAGGATTTGAAGGAACTTATGTTTATGTAAATGGTGGAGATATTGAAATTAATTCTACTGATGATGGAATTAACGCTTCAAGTGATGATAAATCCATAAATCCATATATCATTATCAATGATGGAGATATTGATTGTAACGCCGGAGGAGACGGATTCGACAGCAATGGAACCTTAGTAATTAATGATGGAAATATTAAATTATATGGAACCATTAATAATGATGATAATTTATTAGATAGCGATAAAGGAACATTAATTAATGGAGGAACATTAATCGGAGTAGGAAAATCTGGAATGTTAGAGTATCCTGGTAAAAATTGTTCAAATAATATTATTTATTATTTCCCTTCTACTACATTAGAATCAAATACTTCTATTGAAATTAAAGATGCTTCTAATAATGTTATTTATTCTTCTACCACCCCTTCAAGTGATCAATTAATTATTATCTCTTCTCCAGAAATAAAATTAAATACAACTTATTATTTATATACAAATAATACTTTAATTGGAAGTTTTACTCCTTCTCAAGCGGTTACTGTCTTAGGAAATTATAACGGAGGTCAAGGAAATAGACCTGGAGAAGGCGAAAGACCTAGAAATGATGAAAATCCTGGAGATGGAAATATTGATAATCCAGGAGATAGACCAAACGATGATGGAAATAGTCCTAAATAAATAACTTTGAAGATATCCTTATTCTTTTTCCCTCTTTTTAAAAGCACGTCCTTTCTGATTTCGACG
>CAVFIT010000160.1:0-2105 GCA_963622735.1 Phocaeicola dorei
ATTGGAGAGACCGAAGAAAGGTTTACAATTCTTTTCACCTTTTCTAAGGGTTCTCCTTTTTCATTTGACATAAAATACAAATAAATATAAGTATCCTTTTAATTTGTTTTTATTAAACCCAGAATGGGATTTTAAAAATAATTGTAAGAATTAAATAACTCCAAAAAAGATAATTCTTCTAAATTATCTAATGGTGTTCTTTTTACAGAGATATATTTTGATTTAATTTTCATATTATGGCGATTATGTATAATTGGACAAGCAACAATACCAGAATCGCCAAACCCAAAATATTATTGCTTGTCCAATTAGTATTGGTGTGGTATTACCACAAAATAATTATAGTAATAATTTTTAATTTTAATCTATTTTTATAGCAACACTATCTAAATTAGTATTTAATTTATTTAAATAAAGTAGACTAGTAATATATAATATTAATATCTTAAAGAAAGGATATTATATTAATATGGAAATAAAAAGAATATTGTCTTTATTAACATTAATTATATTAACATTAACAAGTTGTAACTCATCTAAACCTAAATTAGAAAATATTCAAATATCAGAAGATACTAAATTTAAATCATGCACAGTATTAACTACTAAAGATGAATTATCTAAGCAAGGAATAGAATTAGGAGATAGTGTAGATATTAAATTTTCAAATGGATTTAATTTAACAGATATTCCTTACTACAATGGATTTTATGTTAAAACTAATGCCCCTGTTATGGTAGCTTATCCTTCTAGTCCTAATCTTGTAGTTACTTATAATAATATTGGAATATGGGAACAAGCAAACCTTAATAAAGATGATACAGTAAATATATATTTAAATACTTCTAAAAAGTATTTAGTCACTCAACAAACATTATCTCAATCCTATTCATTAGATAGAAGTGAGTATACTAGTGATGAAGAATTTTCTAATTTTAGACAACTAAAAGGTGGTTCTATAAAAGAAAATATCATATATAGAGGTGCTTCTAGTTTAGATAATTCTAGAAATAGAGCAAAAATAACTGATAATTTGTTAGCAAAAAACAATATTCAAACAATAATAGATCTAGCTGATTCAAATGATGATATTACATCTTATTTACAATCTTCTTCATTTGAGTCTAATTATACAAAACAAATAATTGATAATAATAACTTAATACCATTAAATATGAGTTCTAGTTATACATTAATAGGATATAAACAATCTGTTGTGGAAGGATTAAGATTTTTAATAAGTAAGCAAGCACCTTATTATGTCCATTGTATGGAAGGTAAAGATAGAACTGGATTTGTATGTTGTTTATTAGAAGGATTATGTGGTGCTAGTTATAATCAAATGTTAGAAGACTATATGCTAACATATCAAAACTATTTTAAAATTAATAAAGAAAAAACATTAGATAAATATAACGCTATAGTAGATTTATATTTTAATGAATTCATGGATTGTTTATTAAATAATGAAAATGTAAATAGCTATGAAAATATAGATTATTCTTCATATTGTAAATCTTATCTTAAAGAAGGTGGAATGAACGATGATGAGATTAATCAATTAATTAGTAAACTTACAAAGTAAAATTAAAGAAATTAAATATAAACTTATTAAACCTTAGTTAATAAAAAGTATAATTAAATTGAAAATAAACGTAAAATATCTATATAATATTAAAAAATAAGTGATTTTATCATTTGAATTAGTTAAAATTAAATTATAGATATTTTAAATATGAATTAATGTGTATTTTAAGGAGAAAAGAAATATGGTCGAAAGATGTTATGTAATGGTAAAGCCTGGGTTTACTGATTCCGCTTTAATTAAAAGAGTAATTGAAGTATTAGAATCAAAAGGTGTTAAGATGGTTGATTTTGCTTATATATATTATGATGAAGAATGCGCAAAATTACACTATACTGAAAAAAGTGGTAAATCATATTATATGGAATTAGTTGATTATTTAACTTCGGATAAAGCCTTTGGAATGATTTATGAAGGAAATAACGCTTTAACAATATGTAGAACAACAGTTGAAGAATTAAGACATTCATTAATAAAAGAATTTAATGTTGAAACTGATGTAATGAGAAATATCTTACAT
>CAVFIT010000161.1:0-2098 GCA_963622735.1 Phocaeicola dorei
ATTTAAAACAAGGAGATAGAAAAATAATGAAATCAAAAGTTTATTTTTGTAAAGATATTACAAGCGACTCTTTATTAAAGCTATATGATTGCTTAGGCATTGAATTAAAAGGAAAAATTGCTGCAAAAGTACATTCAGGAGAAGCTGGGAATCAAAATTATCTTAAACCAGATTTTTGGAAACCACTTATTGATAAATTAAACGCAACAGTAGTGGAATGTAATACTGCTTATGATGGAGAAAGAGACACTAGTGAAAAGCATTTAAGATTATTAAAAAATCATGGATGGAGTACAAATTTTAAAGTTGATTTATTAGATGAAGAAGGACCTGATAAAGTTTTAAATATTCCAAATGGACAAACAATTACTAAAAATTATGTTGGTAAAAATCTAATGAATTATGATGGCTTAATTGTTTTATCTCATTTTAAAGGTCATCCAATGGGAGGATATGGAGGAGCACTTAAGCAATTATCAATTGGATGTGCTTCTAGTTATGGCAAAGCTTATATTCATGGAGCAAGCGAAGTTGAAAAGAAATGGACTCAAGAACATAATAAATTCTTATCTTCAATGGCTGATGCTGCTAGTAGTGTTCACAATTTATTTAAAGGCAATATATGTTATATAAACGTAATGAAAAATATGTCTGTAGATTGTGATTGTTGCGCTATAGCAGAAGATCCATGTATGAAAGATATTGGAATATTAGCGTCCTTAGACCCTATTGCAATTGATAAAGCGTGCTTAGATTTAGTATATAATTCAGATGATCCAGGTAAAGAACATTTAATTGAAAGAATTGAATCAAGAAATGGTGCTTATACTATAGAATGTGCTTTAAAATTAAATTTCGGTAGTATAGAATATGAACTAATCGAGGTTAAATAAATATGGCAGAAGTTTCAACAAAAAAGAATAAAATATTAGGAATTATATTTTCACTTATTTTAATAGGATTAGGAGTAGTTTGTTTTGTTTTACCAACTATATTTGCAGACGCAATTACTAATGTATTAGGCGTTGCATTTATTTCTTTAGGTATTATGTTTATGCTATTTGCGTTTACAACAATTACAGGTGCAATTATTAATTTAGTTTCTTCATCCTTAGTACTTGGAGGAGTTGTATCAGTAGTACTTGGTATTTTACTTTTTACAAATCCTGATGGAATAATTAAATTAATTGGAATTATTTTTGCAGTCTTATCTATTGTTAGTGGTATATTTAAATTATGTTACGTTCCTGCTTTTAAAGTTACAACCCAAAGATTTTGGATTAGTGAATTAGTATTAGCAATTTTATATATAGTATTAGGTATAGTAATTTGTTGTAATTTAAATAATTTAAAAATTGCATTAATTTATTTATTAGGTATTTACTTAATTATATTTGGATCATCAAAGTTAATTGATAATTGTATGAAAGTAACTCCTAAATATGAATTTAAAATTTCTAAGAATAAAGATAAAAATAAAATTAAAGAAGATGATGAAGTTATAGACGCTAACTTCACTGAAAAAGAATAATAAATAAAATAAAAAGCTGTTAACAATTTAAATGCTAACAGCTTTTTTTAACTTATTTAAGTTCAATTATTCCATTATATAAATTGTAATAATGACCTTTTAATTTAATTAAATCTTCATGATTTCCTTTCTCAATTATTTTTCCATTTTCTAATACGATAATAACATTAGAATTTTTAACAGTAGAAAGTCTGTGTGCAATTATTAATGAAGTTCTATTTTCCATTAATTTATCCATACTTTTTTCTATGATTCTTTCTGTTCTAGTATCGATATTACTTGTAGCTTCATCTAGGATTAAAACTGGAGGCTTATTAATGGCTGCTCTAGAAAGTGCAATTAATTGTCTTTCTCCTTGAGATAAGTTTATAGCGTTATCATACAAGATAGTTTCATATTTATCTTTTAATTTTTGGATGAAGTTGTATGCTCCTCCTATTTTACTAGCTTCAACAACTTCATCATAAGTTGAATGCATTCTAGGGAAACGAATATTGTTATAGATTGAATCATTAAATAAATATGTATCTTGAGTAACTAGACTAGTAGCTCTTCTTAAAGACTCTA